>JAGLKS010000376.1 GCA_023140905.1 Alphaproteobacteria bacterium
CTGAGGATGGGCTTCTCGCCTATGACCGGAACGGTGATAGCATAATTAACGATCACGGCGAGCTATTCGGCACAGAAGTCGATGACGGGTTCCTGATGCTCGCGGAGTTTGATACGAACGGCGACAGAATTATAGATGCGAATGATGCAGACTTCTCTAACTTGGTTGTCTGGATTGATGCAAACTCGGACGGTTATTCGCAGGAAGGCGAGATGTTCAGTCTTACCGATTTGGGCATTACTTCTATTAGTCTAAATGCTGCAGAAGTAGATTACGAGATTAACGGCAATCCGGTCAGTTCAGAGTCTACATTTACCATGAACGGTCAGGAGCGCACAATCGTTGATGCGTGGCTTAATTTCGATGATGCTAATTCAATCTATGCGGGTAATTACACTATGGATGTGCGGGCGTTGTTCTTACCAACACTCAAAGGCTATGGAGACCTGCCCGACCTTTATATTTCCATGAGCATGGATAATGGCGAAGGCGGGTTGCTGGAAATGGTGCAAACGGTTGCTACGTCGGATGCAGAAACATTGTTCTCACCGGAGTTTGATCTGGAAGGCAAGATTACGGAGATATTATATACTTGGGCGGGAGTTACGGACGTTGATCCGGCGAGCCGTGGAGCTTATGTTGATGCGCGGGAAGTGGCGTTCCTTGAGGCTTTGATCGGTCAAGAGATAGAAAATGACAATTCGCAGATGATTTACGGTCAAGATGCGCAAGCATTCGAAAATGCATTCAATAATGCTTATAATGCGCTGGCAGCGCGGATTCTTGTGCAGACGGTTGCAGCAGAATTATTCACGGAAACGGCAATATATGATCTGGCTACAGATGAATTCGAGGGTACATTCACGCTCGATTTTGCTGCTATTGATACGCTGGTTGACGGGTTTGATCTGATCGGAGACGACCTAGCCGGAGTGTGGAGCAATGTTGCGCGGTTGATTCAGACAACGATAGGGCTGGATAATCTCTCTACAGAGGATTACGCCGTACTAAACACAATTATTGAAGAGAGCGATTTTACCGGCGCTCTGACTATAGATTCCGTGTGGGATTCTATCTATGAGAATGGACGACTGTGCTATAAAGGCGGTGATGGTGATGATGTTCTGGCCGGTGGTAACGGAAATGACATTTTTACCGGACTTGGCGGTGATGACACGCTTTATGGTAAGGAAGGCGAAGATTCTTTACGTGGTAGTGAAGGCAATGACACACTCTATGGCGGGGCGGGAAATGACTATCTGGCCGGTCACGATGATAATGACCATCTTTACGGAGAGTCGGGAGACGATGTGCTGGAGGGCGGTCATGGCAATGATGTTTATTACTACGGTAGTGGTATAGATACGATCAAAGAAGCTTCGGGCGTGGATACAATTGTTTTTGCTGAGGGGATTACGGCTACACAAATAATGATTCGTTATTCTGATAATACTCAGTACGATCTCAATATTTATATTGATGGTGTATTAGCGATTACCATAGATAACTACTTCTTAGATAGTGGTAAGATGGTCGAGTATTTAAGGTTCTCTGACGGAACACTTGTGGAGTTGAGTGATCTCACGGGGATTACGGAAGGAACGAGTGGAGACGATACGCTGGTTGGAAATGACGCAGCAAGCTTCCCGGGTGATATGCTAAGAGGCTATGAAGGAAATGATACTCTGGATGGTGGTCTTGGGAATGATCTTTTAGAGGGGGGCACCGGCGATGATACGTATTTGATTACATCTGGTATGGATGTCGTATCAGACACAGGTGGAACGGATACTATTGTTTTTGGTGCGGGAATGAATTCTACAGATGTTTCTTATGCTGTTGATGATGACGGAGCATTATGTGTTTCGTTTGGTGAAACGCTTTACGCAACGATTGAAAACCAGTTTACTCAAAACGGAAGCATTGAAATCTTGGAATTTGATGATAGCGTTACTATTCAAGCGTCCACGCTGCATTTAGACCAGATCGGAACATCTAATTCGGATGCAATTTTTGGCTATCGTTATGGTGCTGATATCAATAATACAATTTATGCAGGCGCAGGGAATGATCGTGTTTATGGGGGTGAAGGTGATGACACGATATATGGCGAGGCAGGGAATGATAGTATTTATGCGTCTTCCGGTGACGATATATTAGATGGCGGTCTCGGAGATGACTATTTAGAAGGTTCTTCAGGCAATGATACTTATGTCATAACAGCCGGAATAGATACGATTTTCGACAACGCCGGTACGGATACGATTGTTTTTGGATCTGCCTATGATCCAGCTACAATGGTTATTGCCCATTATGACTATATGGGTCGTGATATGGGGGTTTATTTTAATGGCGAACTGGCAGCAGTGATAACTAATTTCTTTAGTTTTTCAAATACTATTGAAACGCTGGAGTTTGACGGCGGATCAACATTATCTCTTATCCCATATATCAATATTGAAGGTACTAATGGCGATGATACGCTTAATGGCATAAACGATGCATATTTCAAAGATGATTATATTTATGGATATGGAGGAAACGATACGCTTTATGGGGGTGAAGGTGACGACACACTATTGGGCAATAATGGCAGTGATACCCTTGATGGCGGTTCAGGCGTTAATTATCTCTCTGGTGGATCTGGGCATGACACATATATTTATTCAGATGCCGGAGATACTATTGATGATGATGGATTATCGAGTGATATAGATGTGATCAGCTTTGGTGCCGGAATTACTGCAGGTGATATCGCTTTTGCGCGGGTTGGCCTCTATGATATGCAGATCGCAGTAAATGGCATTGACTCAATACTGGTAAAGAATCAATTCAGAGATACCGGTCAAATCGAAACGCTATCCTTCCATGATAGCACAACTATAAACCTTCTTAATGTGGCTCAAACTCTGGACGGTACAGAAAATAATGACACGCTCTATGGTACTAGCTTTGGTGCAGGTTCGGATATTCTAAACGGATTAGGTGGAGATGACGTTCTTTATGGCTATTCTGGAGATGATATATTAGATGGCGGTCCCGGTTCAGATATTCTTTATGGAGGAACAGGGAATGATGTGTATCTAATTTCGGACAATGGTGATGTGATACTGGATGAAAATGGTACAGACACTATTATCTTTGATGCATCATACTACAGTATTAACGATCTGGAACTTATACGATCTGGGAACAGCGATCTTATAGTTTCATTTAATGGAACATCCGCGCTGACAATTAGTAATCAATTTGACCAAGGTGACAAAATTGAAATTCTTCAATTCAATGATGGTACGTTTGATCTGTCCACACAAAGCTATACTGTAACTGGAGATGATAGTAACAATACGCTTTATGGAATTTCCTATGGAGGTAATCCTGATGATACGCTAATAGGTGGTGCAGGAGACGATTTCTTTTACGGCGGCCTTGGTGATGACGCATATTATGTTGGCACAGGTGTAGAAACGATCTCCGATACCGGTGGTAACGATACGATTTATCTAGAGGAAACCGGTCTAATATTAGCCGATATGACTTATGAGCGCTCAGATTCATTTGATCTTGATATTTACTTTAGTGGTGTAAAAAAACTGACCCTGCTTAATCATCTTAATGGTTCTGCAGAGCTGGAAACGCTTGTTTTTGCCGATAGTTCTATAATGGATCTTAGTAGTTTGTCTTACATAATAGAGGGGGACGATAGTAACAACATATTATATGGTACAGACAGTATCGGTTCCATAGATGAAATGTATGGTTATGCTGGAAACGATACCCTATATGGCTATGCTGGTGGTGACACACTTATTGGAGGAACAGGCAACGATATGCTCCGTGGAGGAGACGGCGATGATGCATATGAATGGTCTGTAGGAGATGGTATTGATACAATCCACGAAGCAGGCGGTGTGGATCAGATAGCTTTGCATGGTGTTAACTTTGAAGACATCCGGTTCGCGAGATGGGGCACTTTTGAGCTTGATATTCATATCGGTGATGAATATCTAAGAATTAGAGATCAATTACGTTCTGATTATATGCAGGACTCACAATATGATAATGCGCGTATAGAAAGCATTCTGCTGGATGATGGAACCGAAATTGATCTATTAAATGGTTTGCATCTCAAAGGAACATCAGAGGGTGACACTATATCAGGTCTAAATTTACAGAACACTGTTTTTGAAGGGCTTGGAGGCAAAGATTATATATATAGTAAAACAGGAAATGATACGTTTATCTGGTCGCCCGGTGACGGCACTGATTATATAAATGACACGGGAGGAATAGACCAACTGGTTCTTCATGGTGTGACAGTAGAGGATTTCCGTTTTGTATATGATGATGCTTACAGTGGTCAACATAATTTGGGTATCTATGTTGGTGAAGAGTTTATCAGGATAAACAACCAATTCCTTTATGATGCTTATCAAGATCCTGCCAATATGACCTATCAGGTTGAGAATATTTTACTGGATGATGGTACAACAATAGATATAACTGGTGGCTTAACATTTACAGGAACAGATTTGAACGATACTGTTCGCGGGCTTCATACGGAAAATGATGTCCTATATGGATTAACAGGTAACGATATTTTAAAAGGTTATGAAGGGGATGATATCCTGATTGGAGGAACCGGCAACGATACACTCTTCGGAGGAAATGGCGATGATGCATATGAATGGTCTGTCGGTGATGGTATTGATACAATCCGTGAAACAGGAGGTATGGATCAGATAGCTTTGCATGGTGTTGATTTTGAAAACATTAGGTTCGCGAGATGTGGCAGTTTTGATTTTGATATCCATATCGGTGATGAATATTTAAGAATTAGAGATCAGCTGAAATCTGATCATATGCAGGACTCACAATACGATAATTTACAGGTAGAAAACATCTTGTTGGATGACGGAACTGTGATTGATTTATTAAATGGTTTGCATCTCAAAGGGACCTCAGAGGGTGAAACTATATCAGGTCTTAGAACGCAAGATACGGTTTTTGAAGGGCTTGGAGGCGATGATACTCTGATAGGAAAAAACCAAAATGATACGTTTATCTGGTCGCCTGGTGATGGTAATGACATAATTACTGATGCTGGTGGCTGGGATCAACTGGTTCTCCATAGCGTAACACTAGAAGATATTCAATTCTCAGTTAGTGGTGAGAGTCTGGACATTTATGCGGGAGAAGAATACATTCGGCTTGGTTATCAATTCCACTATGAAACAGGGCGTCATTTTGAGAGTATACTCCTTGATGATGGGTATGTTATTGACTTGCAAGAAGGCATTAAATTTGTTGGTACTTCAGGGGTGGATACGATATCAGCACTTAGCCAGCAAGGCACTATTCTCGAAGGGTTTGATGGCAATGATACCCTGAACGGGAATGTCGGAGACGATACTTTTATATGGAGCGTGGGGGATGGGAATGACTCGATCTACGAGGCTGGTGGAACGGATCAACTGGTTCTTCATGGTGTGCTGGAAAGTGATATTCGCTTTGTAAGAAATGGTGACGATCTGGAGACATACATCGGAGGCGGTCACATCACCATTGATAACCATTTTGGTGCTACCGCAGACCAGGTTGAAAGTGTCTTGTTGGATAATGGACAAACGATTGATCTGACCTCTGGTCTAGTATTTACGGGAACATCAGCCGGGGAAGTTATAAATGCATCAGCGATGGAAGATGTTCTCTATGGTCTTGCCGGGGATGACACTCTATACGGCCTTGATGGCGCTGATACGTTAGTTGGAGGTGATGGTCATGATCAAATGTATGGTGGTTCTGAAGCTGATACATTTGTATTTGAAGCCGACAGTGCCTTTAATGATATAGATGTTATTGCTGATTTCAGCCTCGTAGATGGTGATGCTATTGATGTTACAAGTGTTCTGGCAGGGACTTATGATACTGCGAGCGATAATATTACGGACTTCGTTCAGATCGTGGATAATGGATCAGACAGCGTTTTGATGATTGATCAGGATGGGGGCGCAGATAATTTTATCACTATAGCAACTTTGACCAATGTTACCGGTCTTACGGATGAGCAAAGCCTGTTTGCCAATGGTAGCTTACTTCTTAATGCTGCACCGATTGCGCAGGATGATGCTTTTACCGGCGATAAAGATACAATTATCATCGGTAATGTGCTGGAGGATAACGGTAATGGTGCAGACAGTGATGCGGATGGAGAAATTCCAAGCGTGGTAACAGTCGGTGTATATATTACAGAACATGGTACGATCACGATTGCTGTAGATGGGGAATTTTCCTACACACCTGACGCAGGTTTTATAGGTACAGATTTCTATACCTACGCAATAGAAGACGGATACGGTACTTCTGATACTGCAACTATATCCATAACGGTTGTTGATCCAAATAATGCTCCTATAGCTCAAGATGATATCTTTAACGGCAATCAGGATATTGATGTTACCGGTAATGTGCTTGATGACAATGGGAACGGTGTTGATAGAGATTTGGATAACGATGGTTTATTTGTTGTTTCCGGCACTTATGCAACAGATCATGGAATAATCACAATCACAAATGATGGTGCCTTCACCTACACACCTGAAGAGGGTTATGTAGGTACAGACAGCTATACCTACACACTTTGGGACCCAAGTGGTGCAACAAGCACAGCAACAATTTCTCTAACAATTTTAGCTTCCAATACAGATCCTATTGCTCAAGACGACATATTCATTGGCGAGCAAGATACTGTTATTATTGGCAATGTTCTCGTTGATAATGGTAATGGCGCGGATAGTGATCCAGATGGTGATACACTAAGTGTTGTGGCTGGTACGTATGTAACAAATCATGGCTCAGTGATTATTACTGAAGATGGAGCTTTTACCTATACGCCTGAAGATGGATATTTTGGTGATGACAGTTTTATTTATACTGTGACAGATGGAACAGATACAGACACAGCTACCGTAACATTAACATTGGAGAGTGCATCTAATTATATTTACGGAACACAAAACGATGACCGTCTTTACGGTAGTGAAAGTGCCGACATTATCTATGGTGAAGACGGAATAGACCGTCTTTATGGGCATGATGGCGATGATATTCTTTTTGGCGGAAATGATAACGATTATCTTTATGGCCAGAATGATAATGATACACTTTACGGTGATAGTGGCTCGGATAAATTATATGGTTCTTCTGGTGATGATTGCCTGTATGGCGGAGAAGGAGATGATTATTTAATTGGTGGGACCGGAAATGATCTAATGAGTGGCGGGATCGGAAATGACATATTTATTGATTTTTCAGGAGAAAATACTTTTATTTTAGGTGAAGGGTCTGACACAGTTTATAGCTCAGGATCTAGCAATACATTCATATATAATAGTGCAGATGGTTTTGTTGATACAATTTACGGATTTTCTACAGGAAGCGATGGAGATACGCTGGATTTATCAGATATTTTAACCGGCTATGATCCTTTAACAGATGACATATCAGAGTTTGTTCAGGCAACCCGCAGTGGTTGGATTAATACAATGATTTCAGTTGATGTTGATGGTGGCGGAGATAATTTTGTCGAAATCGCAAAACTCGCCTTTGTCATGGGTGTTGATAGCGCTGAGTCTCTTGAAGAAACAGGAAACTTGATCGCGGTGTAAAGCTCTTCAGGAATTTTGTTCACTTGCCTTTTATAACTGAGATTGTCAAACACCATTAATTATAAAACCCTCTGCAAAAGTTAGTAAAGTTTTGACAGCGTCACTTTTTATATTTTTAGCGTTATTTTTGAAAAGGTTAATGTTTGCGACACTACCAATAATAACATATTTACGGTTAATTGCCGTAAATATGTTTGACTTTTACGGGTTTTTACCGTATTCTATGAGAGTACAGAGAATTACAAGGAGGTAGCCGTTATGCAACAACAAGCAACTAAAGCACGATTTGATGGACAATTGCCGCCGGAACAAAAAGAATATTTTGAGCAAGCCGCTGAAATAGGGGGCTTTCGCACTCTAACAGAGTTTGTTTTTTCATCCGCGCAGGAAAAAGCTGATGAAATTATTGAACGTCATAAAATGCTTTTGGAAACAGAGCGAGATCGCGAAGTTTTCTTTTATGCTTTGATAAACCCTCCAGAGCCTAACGAGAAACTTCAACAGACAGCCCAGAAACACAATGAAGAAATCAACGCATAATGACATATTCGATCAAACCTTTAGTGGATGGTCACAATAGAGCATCCTTTTTTTGCGGAAAAGAATTGCTTGATAATTATATTATCAAGCAAGCGAAGCAAAATATGAAACGCCGTCTTTCCGTTGTTTTTGTTATGACAACCAATGATGATGATAAAGATGTCATTGGTTATTACACTTTGACCAATGACGGCATTAATAAAGAAATTGTCCCTGAAGATATAGCTAAGAAAATGCCACCATCTTATCAAAATTTGCCAGTCACACTTTTGGGTCGGCTGGTGGTTGATAAGAATCACCAAGGTGAAAAATTGGGTGAAAAATTGCTCATTCATGCTTTGAGAAGCAGCTCTGAAGCATCAAAAACAAAAATGGGGTCAATTGCCGTAGTTGTTGACCCGCTTGATAAAGAAGCTGTTTCATTTTATGAGCAATATGGTTTTATTCTATTGCCGGATCGTGGCCGTATGTTTCTACCAATGAAAACAATAGATCAATTATTTTGATCTTCCCTGATTGTATAAGGAAAATTATCCATTATTTCCCATAAGATACATTACATGGTTAATATTGGCGTTGAATTTGCGGAGAAAGAATACTTAATCACCGCATAAAGAGCAGAGAATAATTGCTTATGCGAAGAATGTAGGTTATAATCACCGCATAAGGAGCGGAGAATATGGCATATATATATGAACAAAAAGACTGGCCGGAATTTAGGTGGAGCACAGTAGAGCTATCCTCACTTGTAGCAAATATTCGTCATAAACAAGGACTTTTGCTTGGACGCATGAGCGTTCTTGGCTTTCAACTTCGCAATGAGGCCAGCCTTGAAATTCTGACAACCGATGTAGTGAAATCAAGCGCTATTGAAGGTGAAAGCCTCGATCCTGAGCAGGTACGCTCATCCATTGCCAAAAGACTTGGAGTTGATATAAGCGGAAGCGCAGCAATTAACCGTCATGTTGAAGGCATTGTTGAAATGATGCTCGATGCAACACAAAAATATGATGAGCCTTTAACAAAAGAGCGGCTTTTTGGCTGGCATGCCACTTTATTTCCAACAGGACGAAGCGGTATGCATAAAATAACAGTTGGTGATTGGAGGTTTCCTGAAGCAGGGGCTATGCAAGTAGTATCTGGCATTATAGGACGGGAGAATGTTCATTTTGAAGCCCCTGATGCATTGCTTCTGGAACAAGAAATGGATAGTTTTTTAAACTGGTTTAATAATTCAGAGTCAGATGATCCGGTTTTAAAAGCAGCTATTGCTCATTTTTGGTTTGTTACTATTCACCCATTTGAAGATGGAAATGGTAGAATTGCGAGGGCTATTGCTGATATGGCACTTGCTCGCTCAGATAACAGCCCACAGCGTTTTTACAGTATGTCTGCTCATATAGAACAAGTTTCCAAAGAATATTATAATTCTTTGGAAACTTGTCAAAAGGGTGATCTAGATATTACGCTTTGGCTAAATTGGTTTTTATCCTGCCTTGAAAGAGCTATTGAGAATGCTGATGAAACCCTTTCCAGTGTTTTATACAAAGCAAAGATCTGGCAAAAAATCAATCTGGAACCGGTGAATGAAAGACAAAGAAAAATTATAAATCTTCTTCTAGGCGATTTCCTTGGCAAATTAACAACATCTAAATACGCAAAATTGGCAAAATGTTCTCCAGATACTGCCTTACGTGATGTTCAAAAGCTTATCAAAAGAAATATCATGGTTCAAAATCTTGAAGGAGGACGTAGCACCAGTTATCAATTGGTAGATTTGAATAGCATAAATACAGAAGAATAGATCATAATAACGGACATTTATCATGA
>JAGLKS010000377.1 GCA_023140905.1 Alphaproteobacteria bacterium
GATCAATCACCAACACGCTATAATCTCGATGCTCAATCACTCCAGTATCCAAAACGATGTCGATACTTGTATCATACTTGAAGTACAGTGAATTATCTAGCGGTGGGCGGGTAATCACAATCACTTCATTATTCACTGCCCCGACATCGACATTAGGATCTGTGCTTGTGACATCTACTACGCCGGAGATCATGATTGTTTTAGCATAACTGGGCTGGAATGGGTTTGTATTGATGCGGAGCATGGAGAAGCTATCACCGGATATGATATTGCCAATGCCTTTTGTGATATTCTCAACGAAATCTACGGCATCTGATACATTTGTTGGGATGGTTATTTCTACTACGTCCGGTTCTTCTTCATCTTGTGGGGGGAGCACTATGCCACCGCCACCGCCTGCACCTGCACGGGATAGTATGGATATGTAATCTGTGGTGTAGCTTGTAGTGTTCATCCCCGATGAGTTATCGGTGGCGTAGATGTCGGTTATGTAGTGGTTGGTTATGATGCCGGATGAGTAGATATATCGCCACTGATCGCCGGATATGTACTGCATGGTGTAGTTGTTGTCGTGGATTTTTATTATGGCACTGGTTATAGTGCCGTCGCTGTCGTTTATGTCTACTGTTATGGTGCTGCTTTCGTATTCTTTTATTGGGGTGGTGTAGGCAAGGTTTGTGAATGTGAAGTTGACTAAATTATCTGATACGCTCTCAATGAGTGTTACATTCTTGTTAGTTATATTCGCTCCTGCTACTGTAAACGCTGTGGTATTATTTGTAGCGTATCCTGTGGCATTCGCGAATATTCTATACGTGCCATTATGGAAGTGCTCACCGCTGTAATACCCTGTTGCATTAGATGTATCATGCTCTGTAACAATACCATTTTGACTCCATACTGTTGCATTTGGTATTGGTGTACCAGTTATATCTTTTATGTACCCAGATACGGTATATTTTGGATAATCGAGTGTGATATCTGTGCTGAATGCACCTGCTGATTCGTCAACACCATTTACGGCGGTGATGTTATGCTTATACCATGTGAACGCGGTCAAATTTTCAACGTTATAATCAGATGTTGTAGAATTGCCAACATAAACATACTCATCACCTATTGTAAGCTCTGCTGTCGCCCATAGTGTGCCGTCGGTATCGTTTATTAGAGTTTCAGGGAAGTAAGTTGATACATCTGGATTCAATGATGTGCATTTTCGTTCCATCATGAATTTTGCAGTGACCCCATCAACGAAACCTGACATTTCCGATAGTGGGATTATCATTTCATACTGGATTGCACCACCGCCGCCACTGCCAACTACAATTCCTTCTGCACTTGTTGATTGTGGCAACCATGCTGAACCAGACCATCTTTTAGCTGATACTGACCCCCCTTCGGTTAATATGAATTGTCTGTCATCCGTAGTGAGTCCGTTTCCTGTATTATCAACGCCTAATTTGAATGAATCATCATTACTTAGACTATCTGCATCAAATCCGTCTGCATAGCCTATAAGATGGGTATCATTGCGGAACCAGTATATTGTTTCATAATTACTTGGTGATACTTGATGGGGGGTACTGATTATGAATGCATGTGCTGAATCATCATATACAGAATCCTTTACAGCATCAAGTG
>JAGLKS010000378.1 GCA_023140905.1 Alphaproteobacteria bacterium
GGAGAACAGTACAAACTGTTCTTAGCTTTTTATACTTTTAAATGGGACGACGATAGTGTCTACACCCATACATTCTTCGGTGATGAGTTCAATATAGATTTACGATTGGCTCGATATCACTTAATGAAGATGGTTAGACGTAATTTGTTGTGCCAGATTAAATATAAGAACAGAACATATTATGCAAAAAGACAGTATAATGCAGATATTTTTAGAATGTTATATAACGTAAAGGTAAGATGATATTATGAGTAAGAAAGAAACAAGCGATAAAGTAAAGGCATTGATCAATATCTTTGAATCAGTTGGTGTGGATACAGCAACAGCAACTAAACGAGTAACTGCAATAATTAATGCAGTCAATAAGACTATGGAAAGCTCCACTGATAGCGAAAAAGATGCAGTCGTATCAATGAAGGTAAAAGAACAATCAAGAGCTATTAGATCTACAACTCAGTATAATGGTATTTGTGTAGCATCTGGTGACTTGAGAGACATGAGTGATTATACTAAAAAGATTGCTCTGGAATCATTCGAGGAAGATCCTGATAGTGCAATTGAAGATGGTTTAATCAAAATGGTTAAGGGAGAACCAGTACCACTTGATACTAAAGAATTCCTTGATAAGGATGAAAAGTGGGCAAATAAGAACTTTGGTAAGCCAATCAAAAATGATGTTAAGAGAGAAATGTTCTTCATCAAGGATAATATAATTGTTCGAGCATTTGGTAATCCTGCAATTATGGAAGTTGGTAATGAATATCAGTTGTTTGCTAAGGAAATGAAATCACCAACAGCAATCCTAAATCTAGTTAAAACAATGGCACCAATTCCTACTGGTCAAGTTACCGGATTATTTGATTTAGTGGATGGTATTGATTCTGATTTCAAATGTGATGTTGAAGATCTAAGTCCAAAGAATGTCGGTCAGATCATCATTGTTAAAGGTACCATATCTGTTGCAATTGAAACTAAGACTGGTGGTGCAATGATTATATTATCTGGTGAAGATGTCTTCTCTGATGATATTGCATGTTTCATTGGTCCGGAAGGATTAAAGAATGATGTTCTTGGTGGTGTATATGATAAAGGTGATACTGTATATATATTTGGCAAACTAAATAGTTCCGAAACTGAAGAGGGCGTTAAACTCAATATCAATGCAGTAGGAATGATCAAAGATGATAGTATCGTTATTGATAGAACCGTAATGGATGAGATCGATGAATTGATCAGTACAGGGGATTCGGAATAATCCTCAACCTTTTTTTTATTGGAGAATTATATGAAAACTAAGGATGAAGGACCATCAATAGATAGTATATTTGCACCATCGGAATCTTTAGAATTAAATGATGGATTAAAATTAGCTGTTTATAGTGAATCAAAGAAAGGCAAAACTACACTTAGTTGTTCTGCAGTTTGTATTAGAAATGTACTCAAACCAACCTATATAATTGATACGGAAGGTAATGCCAAAAAAGAAACTAAAAGGATGCCTATTGAACAACAGAAAATGATCAAGGTTGCTGAGGTATTAAAATTTGCAAAAGCTTCAACAACTAATCCCAAAGATAAAAAAAGAGAACGAAGGATTGATTTAGTTGCGTCACTTGATGCAATAGATGTTGCAATTGATGCTATTACTACTGTTGTATCGGAAACACCACGATGTGAAGATGGAACTGCACCTGGTACTATCATCATTGATAGTTGTACTGACTTGTGGAAATGGTTAGGTATATGGCTTGAAGAAGGTGGAGATGGTAATGTAAAGAAAACTGCTTCCGGTAAAATGCCAAGATTCGAATGGGGTAAGGCAAATAAACGATATATGGAATTTATATACCTATTGCTAGATTCTGGATGGCATATGATTCTAACATTTAGATCTGAAGCTGTTGTTAATGATAAAGGTGAAGATTTAAAGGTTAAGAAACCAAGAATGCAGAAGGATACAACCTATTGGGTTGATATGACAATCGAATTGGATAAGATCGGTGATGATTATAGCATGAAGTTCCGAGGAGATAGATTTGGTAATATTCCAGGTTCAATAGAAAATACAGGATTTACTGGATTATTGGATCACATTGAAAAGGTTTCGGGAGCAAAGATATTGTGATTATTGAATTTGTTGTTGTATTATCATTTGTATATCAATATATGACAATAATAGAAATGATACTAAAGGTGAAATATAATGGTTAAATTAGTTGAGAGCAAAACTACATATTTAATTGAGTTTACCAAGAAAGAACTCAAATCATTAATTAATAATATACCACAGAATTGTCATCCGGAAGTTCATGATATTGTGCTTTCGTTAATTGAATTGGAGATGTAATTATGATCAAGAGAGTAATATCAAAAACAGAATATCCACGATTAGGTTATAAACATATCGTTGAAATGGTACGTGAAAATGAAGACGAGGAATGGTGTAAATTAGATTCAGCATATGACATGAAAGATAATTATTTGGGTTCAATACGTGATACACGTAGAAGATTATTACGTAATGGAATCATACCAGAATATCATGAACATGTATCTATAGGATTTTGTAAAATGGATCAACATTGGTATGGTTGGTCATATCGTGGAATGTATGGATTTGGTATTGGTGATACGGTCGAAGAAGGTGATTGTGCAGCTTCATGTGGTAGTATTCAAGAATGTGTAGATAGTGGTGAATGTGTTGATTTGAGTTTACCAGTTGGATTTGTAGCTAAAACTCTGGAAGATGCTAAATTGATGGCTATTGCGTATTCAGAGAGTATATCATGAAAAGTGATTATTCGGAAACACTGGATAGAATACTTGCAACAAGATGATAAAGAACTGAGAGGACAATAATAATGATGAATTATATGCCAATCATGCCAATAGGTATGTTAGATCTATTAGATGAAACACATACAAAAGATGTGTTTATATTACCACAATTTTTCAAATATGATAAGTATAGAGAATTTTATACATCACGTAAATGGAATAATGTTATTATAGACAATGCATTATATGAAAACGATGCAAGTATTCCATTCGATCAGATGATTGAATTTGCTGATGATATAAATGCTAATAGAACATTTATTGTTGGTTCCGAAAATTTGGATTCTGGTGTAATGACTGCAGCAATGACAATGAGTGATGTTGATCTTTATGGAGATAGAGGTAATAATTGGGAGATGATGACAATTCTTCATAAACATCCCAATGAGATGAAAGAACAATATGAAATATTAAAACGTGGTGATTTAAGTCATCTACCTTTAGGTGTATCAATCTTCTCATTCCGATGTGGTTATGATAGAGCTGCATTAGCCAAATATGTCGGCATTGAAATGACAAACTATGTTCATGCATTTGGATTGGATAACATTCTAGAAATGTTAAATTTGAGAGATGCAGGATTTAATAGTGTTGATAGTAGTATTGCTGCAACAGCTTCTGTCAATGACATTCAATTATGGACTGATAATCGATGGGAAATAGATAGACGTATCGATAAATCTGTTAAGCGAGTTGATTTAGCATGTGATCAGTTTGAAAGTAATTATCGTAATAGAACATTCAACAATATCCGTGGATTGCAGAGTTTTGCGAATAATGGAACAATATATTAAGAGGATAGTAATATCCTCATTTTCAATTCAGCACCATAGCGAAATGGTTAAACGCGTCAGGATTAAGACCTGATCTCGTAGGAGTTTATGGGTTCGAATCCCATTGGTGCTATTACATAGAGTTTGTAAGGGTGTAAAAGCTATACATCACAAACTATGTTACTCACATAACGCTATTCGCGATAGTGGAATGTTTCTGTGATAACAAACTATGTAAAACTTGATGGGAGTTAGTATACTAACTCTAGGTATAATCCTTCAATAAGGACGGTGGTTCGA
>JAGLKS010000379.1 GCA_023140905.1 Alphaproteobacteria bacterium
GGCAATGAAAACGTTGAGGGCAACACAGATCAGGCGGTTGCCGTCTACACGATGAAATTTGCAAGAGCCGAAAGAGGAATCAAATAATGTCAGAAATCACAACGGCAAACGGCGTTTCGGTAGTCGTAAATGTTGCGCCGTTCAAGGACGCTATGGCGTTGAAAAATGCCATAGCAAAAGAATTGACGGCGACCGGAATCAAGCTGGATTTGAAAGCAGATGTTTCGACGCTTTCAAGTCTTGCCTTGTCCGTGGATTCTTCTGACTCTGTTTATAAAGCTCTTTTTTCTTGTTTGGCGCGGTGTACTTATGGCGGACAGAAAATAATTGAAGCGACTTTTGAAGATGAAAAGGCTCGTGAAGATTATTACGAAGTCGTTATTGAATGTTTAAAGGTCAACCTCTCCCCTTTTTTCAAAGGGCTGGCTTTGAAGTTAAAAACGCTAAAAGAAATTCTTCCAGAAAAAGACAGCCCGAAATAGAAATAACTGATGCTGCTCTTTTTGTTGGCGTGAAGCTTGCAAAGCTTGGTTATTATTCGGGCGATCCGTCAAACGTGCTTAATGCGCCTGTGGACATGGTTCTGGCAATCCTCTCTTATGAATCCTTTGATTGTGATTTAACTCTGGCGTACAATCAAATAATGAAGGAGTCCGCAGAATGAATATCGGGGAAGTTTTTCTAAAACTCGGATTTGATGTTGACGAAACAACGATTAAAGGTTTCGCCGACAAAATAAGCAATCTTCAAAAAGACATGTTGAAATTGTCCGGTGTGGCGGCTGGCGCACTCTTCGGGCTTGAATCCTTCACGCGAGGCTCCATTGATACGGCAACCGCCCTTGAAAATCTTCGTGACGCAACTGGCGAAAATGTAGAAGCCGTTCAAAGATGGATGTCGGCGGGGCATTTGGCAAATATCGCATTAAGTTATGATGCAGTCCGTGGATCAATAGAAGGCGTAAATAGCGCATTACAACGCGCCGTTGCCTTTGGCGAAAACAGAAACATTTTCGGCAAAATGGATATTGCGCCGATGGGTGCGGGAGGACGTGCAAAAGTCGGCACTGATTTCTTACAGGAAATCCTTGAGAATTGGGGGGTTATATCATCCAGATATAAAGAGTTTGGCGGGACGCAAGGTTTGTTAAACGATCTTCAAGCTTTAGGAATAGATCGCGGAATGCTCCAAGTTTTAAGTGGGGGGCAAACGCAATTTGGGATTGATGCCTCAAAATATGCGGTGGTTGCTTCTGATATTGAAAAGAATAAAAAGCTAGGGCAAGATATTGAAAATTTGACGATAAAGATTAAATCTTTAAAAGACGCTATTGTCGCAGACTGGGCGGAGCCAATTGGAAAGGCATTAGATCAAGTGGTTCCTGAATTTAATAAAATCGCTTTGGGGTTTGCTTCAATAAATTCCACTGTCAAGAGTACGGCGGGGGTCATCGCTGCTGGTCTTACATTAGCGTTTAGTCCGCTTTTTGCGGCTGCTACTGCTGTTGGCTTGATAGGAATCGGTCTTCAAAATTTAGGTATAATGGAACAAAAAGGTCGTGAATGGTCTTTTGCTAATATTGCTGAAGGAACTCAAAATATCCTTGAAGATGCGGGGTTATTTATTCAACGCCTTCCGGGTGAAACTGTACAAGAGGCTCAAATGCGAGTTATGAATCAATCTGTTAATCAAGGCTCTCAATCTAAAGTTATCAATCAGACAAACAATATCACGGCATATGGTTCCAATGATCCGAAAGAAACTGCTGAAAACATACAAGAGGCTATCAAGGGAACTATTCAACAATTTCCAGACGTTTATTGAAGGGCTTAAATAGTGACTTTTGATGTAAAAACATTAGCGAATTTGGGCGACAGCTTAAACAAATATATCGTATCTCCGCTTAATGCTTTCGGGATTGGTGGTTTTGTTTTTGACATTGAGGGTGAAACAACTGTAAATCTCACGGCTGAAATTACAGATCACTACACGGAAAGTAATTTTTCGATTCAAGACCATATTGCTGTTAAGCCAAAAAAACTGACATTGAAAAATTACGTTGGTGAAGTCAGTTATATTCAAGATGAAAACACAAATACGATTCCACAAAAACTAACTCAAAAGATAACCGCTATTAGCGAATTTTTACCAGAATTGGCAAAAGCTGAAGAGCAGGTTTATTCCATTTTAGCTGACTTACAATTGGGCGATATAAAAAATACTGTCTCAGACATAACAAACAATTCAGCTAATCTTTGGAGCTTTGTTCAAAACACTATGCCGACAGAGACACGGCAAACACAGGCTTATGCTTTTTTCAAAGCCCTGTACGAAAAAAAGACTCTTGTTTCGGTTCAAACGCCTTTTGAGTTTATGTCTCAGATGGCGATTGAGTCAATCATTGCAACGCAGCCGGAAGAATCGAAAAGCATTTCTAATTTTACGATTGTTTTAAAAGAGATTCGGTTTGCTTCGACTCTTGTTGAGGTGGCGGCGCAAATTTCCTCTTCCGCAATTCCGTATGGCGCGGCTGTCCCGCTCATTCCGGTTGAGCGTATTCCTCTTCCGCAAGGCAGGACAGCTTTGCAAGCCCAATCTGTTTATAACATCGGGATCACTCCGGGGCTTGATCCCGCCGACATTTTAAAAGACCCTCGAAACATCCTTGATCCTGTAGTGCAAGAATGGATGAACAGACCTATAACTACTCCGGTGGGGCTATGAGATTTATAAACAAAATAAGCGATAACTCAAAACAAAGTTTTATCTTGACGGGAGAAGCGGGGGAAAGAATAAATTTTCTTATTTATTTTATGCCCTCTCAAAATTCTTGGTTTTTTGATATTTCACATGAAACTTTTGTCGCTAACGGGATTCGGCTTTGCTGTTCTCCGAATCTGTTGAGGCAATTCAGAAACAAGATTTCTTTCGGCTTATCTTGTGGGTCGGTAGATGGCTTTGACCCAAATTCGCTTAATGATTTTACGTCTGGGCGGGTTCAAATTTATACATTAAGTTCAGAGGATGTTAACGCGGTTGAGGCGGGATTGTTCTCATGAAATTTGGTCGCAGATATAGATTGACCATTCAAACGGACGCGGGGCAACTTATCATTGAGCCGCCTTTTACAATACGCTTTTCATTAAGGCGTAGTGTTTTGGCTTCGATGAATACTTTGGATATTGATATTTATAATCTATCGCAAACAACGCGAGATAATATTTTTCAAGATATGTTTTATAAAGCGAGTCCAAACAGAAGTATTATTTTTGAAGCTGGGTATGATTTTTTATCTACTGTTTTCAAAGGTGAATTTAGGGAAGCAAATTCAGGTCGTGAAGGGGTCGATATTGTAACAAGTATAACTGCTTTTGACGGGTATTTTGCGACTCAAAACACTTTTTCTTATCGTACATTAGAGCCGACAACATTGAGAGAAGTTATAAAGGATTTAATCGGAAGTTTTGATCCGGAAAGATTGACGGAAGGACTTGTAAGCGACGGCGCAAGTATGTCGGAATCCTTTCAACGTCCTATTGTTTTGAGGGGAAACACATACGAACAGCTTAAAAAATATTCCGGTGGGAAAGTTTTTATTGATTTAGAAAAAATCTATGTTCTGCAAGATAATGAAGTTATAGCAGGGGCAATTCCTCTTATCAATGCGGATACAGGTCTTTTAAGTACGCCGCGCCGTGACGAAGCCTATCTTACTGTCTCGACTCTTTTTGAGCCTAGAATCGTAATGGGGCAATCATTAGATTTGGTTTCTTCTGTAAATCCTATTTATAACGGAAAATATAAAGCCGTGGGAGTGCAGCATAGCGGTATTATTTCCGAGGCAGTAAATGGAGATTGCAGAACAATAGTCCATTTGAGTGATCCGATTAAATTTAATGGGAGCATCGTCAATGTCAGTTAAACCAATTCATCCGCCCGGGCTTCCTGAAGCTTTTGACGCTTCAAAACGTGATGTTTTCTCCAGTTTAAATTGCGTCCAGATTGGAAAAATTATAGATTTTGATTCCGCGAATCAAACCGCAAGTATTGAATTGCTTTTAAAACAGGTTACGAACATTGATCCGCAAGGTGTCAAAACTTTTCAAGAATCTCCTACGCTAATTAAAAAATGCCCTTGCCTGACTCTTTTCGGCGGGACGGCTTTTTTATCTCTTCCAATTCAGCCGGGGGATAATTGTCTCGTTCTTTTTAATGATCGAGAAATCGACAACTGGTTTGTGAACGGTGGGACTCAGGCAACAACCACGCAGCGTATGCACGATGTTTCAGACGCTATGGCGATTGTTGGGGTACGTTCCCTTCAAGAAAGCATTTCGACCTATCTGGCTAACGGGATTCGGCTTTCCTATGGCGGCGGGACGGCAAAGATTGACCTTCAGGCGAATGCCATTAATAGCCTTGCGACTCTTTTTACGCATACCGGAAATATGTTAGTTACGGGAACTTTTAACGGACAGGGCGCGGGAACTTTTGACAGTACGCTTAGAGCAAAGGACGACACAACTTTAGAGAAGGATTTGTTAGTCGAAGGTAATGAAACGATTGAAGGCGGTTTGGTCGTCAAGGGCAATATGACGGGCGATGGCGGGACAATAAATATTGCAGATAATATGACTCTGGCAAGCGGAAAAACTTTGACGGCTCCGATTGTAGATTCAGAAAACGGCGCAACGGGAACCTTTACAAACAGCGTTACTGTACTCGACGGAATAGTAACGGGAGGAACATAATGATTTTTAGAAATCTTGATGTAGATGGCGATTGGATTTTCGGCAAGGGAAAGCATGATTACGTTTCGGATTCGACTTCGATTGCCTTGAACATAAGAACACGCCTTCTTTCGTGGGTCGGTGATTGTTTTTTTGATATAAATGCGGGAGTAGATTGGCTCAATAGACTTGGAAGCAAAAATCAAGTTGAGCTTTTAAAATCGGATTTACGCCGAGTTCTCCTTCAAAGCTTCGGCGTGACAAGTATTGAAGAAATTGATATAGTTATTTCTGAAAGAAGTTTTACTGCGACTTATACGATAAACACAATTTACACGAAAGCCTACGTTGACAGCATAAATTTGGAGATATGAAATGGGAGACGTTTTTGACGAAACGGGGCTAACGGTTAAAATCCTATCTGAGATTATCACTGATTTAACGACGGGGATGCAGGGCATTTACGGCGCGGATATAAACGTTGACCAGAACAGCCCAGACGGACAACTCATAAATCTTATTGCGCAAGCTTCCGTTGACCTTCGAGAACTAGCTGTTCAAATAAATGCTGGTTTTGATCCAGATCAAGCGGTTGGCACGATCTTAGATCAAAGAGCCGCGATAAATAATATTTCACGAAGCGGCGGGACATTCACAATTGTTTCGATTGACGTGACTACCGACCGGACAGTTATTCTTCAGGGGCTTGATGCAGATTATAACGATGCGAATGGAACGGGATACACCATTCAGGATGACGCTGGAACAAAATTCATTTTGATTGATACCGCGACCTTGACAGCCGGAACGACTGCAAAGGATTTCAGAGCGCAGCAGGTTGGTCTTGTGGAAACAATTGTTGACACGATAACGACTCCGGTCACTGTTATCTTGGGTGTCACCACCGTTAATAATCCATCCGCTCCAAGTACCACTGGTGTAAATGAAGAAACAGACACGCAACTTAGAATTCGCCGTCAACAAAGTACAGAAAATGGAAATTCAGGCTATTTAAATGGTCTTCTTGGAGAAATTTTAAATCTTGATGGAGCAACAAGCGCAAAATTATATGAGAACGTAACAGACATTACCGATGCCGATGGAATCCCACCGCATGCTATGTGGCTTATTGTGGAAGGCGGCGCAACCGCCGATATTGCAGAAGTAATTTACGCTAAAAAATCCTACGGCTGTGATATGTATGGCGCAACGACTCATCCGATTACTACGGCAAGTGGAGCAACTTTCACGGCTGAGTTTGATCGCCCAACGCCTGAAGACCTTCATATAAGATTTGACATCCAAAAAACATCACTAGATTGGTCGCTGGATACCGATCTTATAAAACAATACATTGAAGACAATCTTATTTTTGAAGTCGGGGAATTTGCGGAGACTTCCAGAGTTACGGCGGTCGCTCTTGCTGCGATTGAAGCAACTGGAAAGGATGCGGTTCCAATTAACATGGAAATTTCATCCGATGGGGCAACGTGGTATGATTATTTGACTGTTGCTACACTCGACAATCAATGGGCGGTTTCAATAGCTCGAATAACCCCAACGGTGCTTTAATGGCAGACGTTCAAAATATTGTTGAATATTTCAGCAATTTATTAATCGTACAATACAATCAAAAACCAAAAGCAAAAGCCTTGATTGAATTAATGGTTAATGAACTTCTTGCATCTGGGATTTTGCTAGATATTCGTGACGGTTATGATCTTGACACTGCGGTTGGGACGCAGCTTGACATTTTGGGAAAATATATTGGTGTGGATCGCCTTTTTCAAGATAACGATTTAACTGATATGTTTTCGCTTCAAACCTATACCGAAGCCGATCCGACAGCCGCGCCACGTTGGGGGTTAGTTGTTTATGCGGATTATGACACGACTTTAGAGAACGGAGTGTTGAATTATAATTCGATTGTTTCAAAAGATTTTTATCTAATCGATGTGGATTATAGAGTCCTTTTGAAGTTAAAAATTATCAAAAATTATTCCAATGGCTCACATAAAGAAATCGACGATGCGCTCTTTTCTTTTTTTGGCACGGATGTAACAGCAGAACAAACAGACACGATGGAAATGACTTACACGGTTCCTTTTTCTTCTGGAGCGGTCATTAATGCGGCTATAATAAAATCAATTTTACCTAAGCCTTTGGGAGTTAGATTGGTCGTGACAGAAGTATAGTTTTGAAATACAATCAGCATAAAGGAATATGACATGGCGAAAATTACCAGAGAAACACAAAAGATTTTTGCAAATGCCGCCGCCAATAATGGCGTGTTTGGCTCAGGGCAACTTGGAACAAAAGTAATAAGCAACGATCTTGCTGTACTGCAAGGATTGGCGGCGTGGGATTCTGGCTGGCTTGACGCTGTATTGGGAACAAAAAAATTCCCGCCGCTTGAAGAATTTCAATCCCTTAATTTTATTAACACTTACCAACTTTCTTATTTGTTTCAAGAGGGTGTTTCTGAATATGACGCTGGGACAACTTACTATATAAATTCATGGGTTAAAAAAACCGGAACCAATCAGCTTTATGCGTCTTTGACAGATACTAATCTTGGAAATGCTTTAACTGATCCGGTCGAATGGAAGTTAATTTTTGACGGCGACGCGACTGTCGTTTTCGATTTGGTTTTGAATTATGCCGCCGACACGGGAACGGCGGATCATATAGAAATCGCTCCAAATCCGGCGATAACGGCTTATGCTGCTGGGAACGTTGTTCATATTAAACCCGCTTTTGCCATTACGGGCGCGTGTGATATTGATGTGAATGCCAAAGGCGTAAAAAACATTAAGCTCGGAAGTGGGGCTGACCCTGCTGCGAATGCGATGATTACAACTGGTGCCTATTCGCTTATGTACGATGGCACGAATTTTGTTTTATTAAATCCGGAGCCGATTGTCGTTCCCGCCGCTTCGACCACCGTAGCCGGAAAAGTCGA
>JAGLKS010000038.1 GCA_023140905.1 Alphaproteobacteria bacterium
AATTCGACCATGCGTTTCATAAACTGAGTTCGGTGACTGGCGTTTTGTGGGCCATTATCCAAGTTGATGACTAATTGCCTGATATGATCATAGCGGTTTTTGTTAGCATCCCACCATTGCTCAAGACAGTCGACAATAAAATCGCTGGTTTCAAAGGAAACCCCAAAGATGATGGTGAACAGCCCTAACATGACATCGACAATACCAAAAGGGACGAGTTTTGGCTTGATGCCCATGTCATGATCGTCGGCTTGTACCGCTTTTTTACCTCTCGACGTCCCGCCGCGGGATGAGTCACACAAATCCACTTTGGCTTTGGTGTCAATGGATATCCGCAACGAATCCTCGCGCCGGTCCGATGCCCGGTTGACCTCGTCAAGGTTATCAAAGATAGCGTCTGTTTCCTTCACTTTTTTGATCGGCTTGGCCTTTTGCACTCGACGCAGGCAGTAACCCAAACGGTTTAAAATATTGCC
Source organism: Alphaproteobacteria bacterium (assembly GCA_023140905.1). Lineage (GTDB taxonomy): Bacteria > Pseudomonadota > Alphaproteobacteria > Micavibrionales > Micavibrionaceae > UBA1672. Next base: position 477 of record JAGLKS010000038.1, read on the forward strand.
AATGGTTTTTTCGCAAGGCAAGCTTTCGTCTTTCCATCCTTTTTTCGTCATCAGGGCTTCGCGCATGGCTTTGGCAGTGATACGTGTATAGTTAAATGCCGTCTGAAACTTCGGGTCTATCTGGCTTTCAGGTTCGGCTAAGCGACAAATATCAGCTTCCAACTGCCGGTTTTTATCTTCCGTCTTTTTATTGCCGCGCGCCTTGAAATTATTGACGCAAATAATCCCCGTGCGCAATTCATGTAAACCCAGTTGCACTGCATTTCGATCCCAGCCAAAGGTCCTTTCGGCCTTACGGGGTCTTGAATCCAAATAATCAATGGTCACCTGTGCCTGAAATGCTCTTTTCTTCGTGCCCGTTAATTTTATTGCCGCATCTTTAATTGTGGCGATATGTTGTTCCGATAAATCTGTCAAATTTTGAATTCGCAGAATGGATAGTAAAGCCAATATAATACAATTAATTATGAAATATATCTTTCTTTTTGGGTGAGGTAATTGTTGCGAGTTACCTTAAACCGCTACATCTGTCTCAGTAAGCCAGTTTGACGGGTCAATCATGCCTTGTGCCTGCATAAATTAAAGATAAAGAAACTCTATTATATCTGCAATCGATACCCGCGATTGGAGCTGACAGTGTCAGAAGTTACAGCCAGAGAGTACAAACTACAACTTGATCAGGCAAGAGAGATTTATGTTATTGAACCTAAAAACCCCAATTCCCTCTCCAGCTGGAGAGCAACTGTGTTAAAAATCAAGTTAATTTTCCATGCTCAGGATTCCAATCAATATTATTCCTGATCATGGAATTAGCAATCGTTAATAATTTTCTCATGCAAGCAACGAGAGCTGTTTTTTTGTTTTTCCGTTCCTTAGCAATCGCTCATAAAAGACCTTAATTGGTGCATTGTGTGTAATGGCACTCAGTGTAGCCATATAAAGGATTGAACGAACCTGTGAACGTCCACCCCATATCGTTCTTTTCCCCTTCATAGAGCCACTATCACGGCAAAAAGGGGCGACACCCACTAAGGCACTGATTTCTTTATTGCTTAATGTTCCCAATTCAGGTAAGTCAGCAATAAAAGTAAGAGCAACGATTGCCCCCACACCTTTTATGGTTGCTAAACGATTGATCTTTTCTTGGATAGCTGCATCCAAGCTTATAAGCTCATTTAATTTTTTTTCAATACGTTCAATTTCTTTATCAAGAAACTTTATATTTCGATTAATTGACCGTTTAGCTTCTTTATTTGCGACGGTTTCAATATGCTGTTTTTCCATTGCGCGTTGTTTAACTAATTGGTTTCTGCGCAAAGCCAGTGAGTCAAGTGATTGATGTGCTTCACTTAGTTTCTCCGTGATTTGCGGATTAATTGCCTCAGCAAAAAGACGGATGACATGCGAATCAATTTTATCTGTTTTTGCCTGTTTTCCTAATGCCTTAGCATAATCTCTAACACGTCTAGCATTTACAATACTGACAGCTACACCTCTTTCTTGAAGAAAGTTTACCAAGGGTCTTTCATACCCTCCTGTTGCTTCCATTACCACCCGTGTGGCCTTTTTGTGTTTGATATGTCTCAATAGTTGTTCAAATCCAGTTAAGCCATTATCAAAGCTAGCCGTTTCTTCAGAATTAAATGAAATGTCTAATTTCTTTTTGGATATATCAATACCAATATTGAATGTGTAAGTGTTATTTGTCATAATCAAATTCCCTAGTTTCTCAGCCTTGTAGATACGGAATCTTAAGTTCCTGGCAACTGTTCGAGTTAATTGGGGTGATGTGGCGACCATCGCTCTCCAACGGTTTCTTGAGAACCAGAGGGCTATCGGTCTACCACATCATTTTTTACTAGAAATCCTATTCTAATAAAAACTCTTTCTCACAGTCACTTTAATCATACAAGGGCAAGGGTAAGGAGATTTAAAAAACTGAATTTTGATGTGCGGACACTATAATAACTTCTTGAGGGTTTCCCATTCAAAA
>JAGLKS010000380.1 GCA_023140905.1 Alphaproteobacteria bacterium
GGAACAGTTGATTTAAGTGCTCTTTTCAGTTCGCCTGCATTAGTTGGTTTCTTGAAACCTTTAGGAGGCTTTGTAATACGTTTGCCATCAAACCAAAAGACTAAGTAAATGCCATTCCCTTCAGATGCAGGATCACGGGAATATTGTTTTTTTAGCTGATTTTCTGCGGCATCCCAAATTTTGTCATGATAGTCTCCTTTGATCTCAATTGGTAGTTTCATGCCTCGGCTATAAATAGCTATGTCAGCTCGCTTGTCATCAGCGTAGCGAACCTCTGGTTCGGCAGTGATATCTATATGCCTTAATTTTGGGCGCAATAGTTCAAGCAATCTATCTCGAGCCGTGTTCTCATCTATGTGTTTGTCTGTTGCTTTGCTGTGTTGTCCGATGTTCCAAAAGGATTTATAGCCATCCGTGTTCCCATGCCTAATTTCATCAGCGACTTCTTTTAGAGCCTCTATTACTATGGCCTTCAAGTCGGCAACATTGGCTGGTTCAGCATTGGACAGCGCGGACACCACTTGAGATACATCTGGATAGGTAAACCGTGCTTCACGGGCGGTACGGACTTGATTAGCAATCGTATATAGAATGTCTGTGTGCCAGTGGGGAAGTGTCTGGTTCTTCACCAGATCAGCAAGAGCAATAGCTGCATCATCGGATGGGTCTTCTGCGAATGCATGAATGAGTCTTCGAATTTCACTGGCGGCCGTGGGTTCATCTTGATCACCGACCCATCCTCCCCCGCTTTCATGGTGCACATTTTTAAATACGCCACCTATAAGTTCAATGGTAAGCTTCCTATATCTGATGGAAGATATGTGTTTGGAATCCTCTCCGCGTTTCCATATGTTCGCCATAAGAATTGGGCGAGCCGACCACTTATCCTGATCATTCTTTCGTAGTTGTGCTTTGAGGCGATTAAGGTATTCATCTTGAGCAATGACAAAACCTGTTGCAATCCACATCGTGCGTTGGCCAGACTTAGTATCGAAATGAAATTTCAGGGCATTTGTCACCAACGGAAGAAGCTCTTCAAAGGGGCAAAATCGAATAGCGTTAAGCAGCATTGACTTCAGTAGGCGTGGATAGACCTTAGGAAAGTCTCTCAGTAACTCTGGAAGGATTTTTTTAACAAGGGGCAATAGTGGTTCATCACCGTTAAACTCATAGAAATTGGTTATACTCTCAGGTTTGGTGGCGAGTTGAGCCCGCCAGTATTTATCCAATATGCACGAATAAAAATCAGCTTTTTCTGCAATTAGCCACATAGGCCATAGGAAATTCCGTTCTACTGGGTTGGCCATTTCGTATGCAATAGCCAAGCGCAGAATGTCCTCGGATAAATTAAGCACAACATCTTTTCCTCTATCAGCCAAAATATCCATAGCGGCAAGCATAAGGTAGCCACGATGGTAAAATCGGCTCCGTGCATCCGTTTCAGCGACATCCTTTAGTGTGTAGAAAATGGGTTTGTATAGTGCTTTGAGAAAGCCTAATTCAATGCTTTTTGCCAATTCATTACCCACTTCTTGACAGAGACGTTCCTTAGGAGTGGCCTTGCGATCAATATCAGTGAAAAGGCCGAACCAGACACGCGCGTAGTGATCCAGAATCCTAAGCGCCTCACCCGCTTCAATTGCAACCCTATGGGGGGCGAGGTTTTCAATATTGCGCGCTTGGCGAGTTTCTCTTTCATCGATTTGACGTTTCTTACGCATTGCATATTTTTGGCGCCATTCTTTAATATCACATTTTGAAGCACCCTCAAAAATCCCGTTGAACTCTGGCCTACTTTCTGAAACCTCCAATAATTCCTCTATGGTTACGGATGAAAAACTTGGGTCATCATCCATCACCAGAACGCAGACCAGTTCGTATAATGCTCGTGCCTCATCCATGCACATTTCTTGCTTAAGCTTCGTGAGCAACGCCCTATGAAACTCATGTGGGGGAGAGACATTAAGGACAAATTCCCTGAATCGCCACCATATCTGATGCCAGTCCATTTCATCCGTCCAGCGTTTGTTGAAGAAATCGAAAAAGAGACTGATATACATCTGGTCATGGGCTGCTAAAAATGTGCGGATTGCTTCGGCTTCATCACCACGGATACGGCTGATTCCATATTTATTTACACCCATGGTGAGCCACAAGAAAAGTTCATTAATTTTGATCTCTTCTCCAAAGCTCTCTATTAAATTGCGGATGAGGTTGCTGATGAATGAGCTATCATCATACTCATCACCTGCCACAAAATCACTATCTTGATTTTGGAAGGTCTGTGCAAGGACCCGTAAACTATTTTTGTCGGATATCTCGAAAATCGTATGGTGCACGAACATGTGGTACCAACCGATAACACCACCTGACGGCTTTATGAGGTAATCTGCAACTCGATCCGGACCGATTACTGAGGGGTAGAGAATACGCAATAATGCGCCACGTAGATATTGGTCTTTGTCTGAAATATCACCGGCATGGACATCGTCAAGCAACGTCACAAGGTCAGTTTTTCGATCAGGACAAGCCGTAGCAAAAGAATCGATTGCTGTGCTCTTTAAATGATTTGGTTTGTCGGGATTTCGTATGAAAGCTAAAAGCGCATCTCCAATTTCTGGCAGCTTTGAACCGCCTGCAATTGCATCAAGAATGGTGCTCAAAAGGTGGGTTTCAGACTTGTCTTCCAAAAGGAATTGTTTGAAATCTTCTAATAATGCTGGATCAGATAATCCACCAAGTGCAGGGCGAGATCGATCCTGGTTACGGAACCAGGGATCTTTCTTGGCCAATTCCTGCAAGGCGGTCAATGCACTCTTTTTGGTGTTAGGGGTCCATGCACGCGCGTCACCATAGATAATGGCCCCGTAAGGATCATGAACCAACACATGGTCTGCCATGCCCGATAACATGGTTACCAGCCAGGCGTATACTCCTCTTAAGTCTGGTGGAGTTCCGCCATCTATCCCTGTCATCAGGGCCATGACACGACGCAAAGGAAGTCCTTCTCGAACACGCGTGGCAAGATAACGCGCAGCCATGTACTCGGCGATTTTCCGGTGTTTGGGCTCAATTCGTTTTTTTTCAGCGGGCTTAAATACGTGCCGTCCTGTAGCAACCTTCATGGCAAAAAGGTCACCATCAAATTCATGAATAGAGGGAAATAATTTGTTAGCAGTGGTGCGGTCAGAAGATATGCCAGCTATATTCGACAGAATCAGGATAGACGCCAGGTAATCAGAGGCGCGCGTTAAATCCCTATCACCCACCCAGTCATCTACTGCTTCGTAGTGTTGTTTATTCAGTTCTTTAAGGAGGGATTTACAAGCGCCTTCCATTAGTTCCGAGCGATTGTCCGGCCAACTGTTTTTCTCACAATAGAACTCGTGTAAGAGGAAAAAATCTTGGGGATTCTTTAGGAATTCATCTAAACCATGATCATGAGCACCTTGAACAAAATCTTTAGCGTCTGGAATAAGTGTGAGAATGTCCTCTGGTGTTAGAGGGTGGAGGTTTAACTGCACAATGGGAGTGCCATTACTAACGGCGCTTAACGCTCCTATGTCTTTGCCACCATGCCATTCGGCAGTGCGGCAAGAGATTCTTACCTTCGGACTATCAAGTTGTTTCAGGCGACCAATAATGGCATCCATTACATCCACTCCATTGGCGCGGCTGCGATGCTCATCCAGCCCGTCTAGGTAAAGAACCTTTCCTATCAGATGATCTAAATTGGGTGCACTCAAAAATTCTCCAATACGCACAAACTCCGCATTGGTTTCCTTTTTGGCCGCGTATTGAAACGATGTAGTCTTACCTAACCCAGGCTCCCCTAAAACTACGAAAGCATGAATGTTAAAGAAGTCGTTGATCTTCCTCATAGGCTGGGTTGAGCCCCTTCTAACGATAGGTCTGACTTGGGTGAAGTATCGAATTGTCTGTGTCATCTGAGTAAATCGAGATTGCATATTTTGCTTATCCCTATATGAAATTCTTTTTTCTAAAACTACACGATTGAGGGTCTTTAACTTAGGCAAGTTTTATAAAAAAATATTCTCCAATGTAGGAAGCCTCTTTCATCTTACAACGCTACGGATCAGGAGCAAGACCGGAGGCAAACTTGTTTGCCGAAGGGATTGTCTGCTGAATCCGCTGGTTGTGAGGCGCTTCGCGCCTCGCTACCGGCGGATG
>JAGLKS010000381.1 GCA_023140905.1 Alphaproteobacteria bacterium
ATTCAATGGAACTTTAATGAAACAGTTTTAGATACTGAACAGATAAAACTTATCTTTACAGCTACAGCCACTACAACTTCGGGTTCATATACCAACACAGCCTTTTCAGATACAAGCTATGGGATCCTTCTTAGTGACCCTGTCCCTGTACAGGTGGATGGTGCAAGGGTCTCACTGAGTAAGACACCAAGTAGTTATTTTGTTGATCCGGGTGAGAGTCTTATTTATACATTGGTGTATGCGAATGATTCCAGTGTTGAAGTAACCAATGCAACGTTAGTTGATACCTTACCTGCAGATGTAGCATGTAATACATACTCTATTAACGGAGCTGCACCTGTATCTTGTGTAGGAGACAATCCTATTACTATGGCTATCAACACATTGGCAGGATTTGAAAGTGGTTCAGTTGAGATGAATGTGACAGTTGGTGCAAACTATACTTCTTCATCACTACTTAATACCGCAACATTAACTGTTACTGCTCCAGATGGAAGTGATGTGAACAAGACTGCTGAAAGTACGATAGCAGTGAATGTGCCTGTGGCGGCATTTACTTTGACTAAGACTTCTGGTACGTCCTTTGTGATACTTGATGATGATGTAAGTTATGATATTAATTATACAAACTATGGAGATACTACAGGTATTGATGTAAATATTACGGATACGATTCCTGAAGGATTTACATATGTAAGTTCTACCCCAGCCGCAACACCTAATGTGGATGGCACCTATACATGGAGTTTAGGTGATATTGTAGCTGGGGGAACAGGTAGTGTGCAAATTATACTGAATGCAACAAAAGATCCAGATGTTACTACAAAAGATGTCTTTACTAGTCAAAACCCAGCTATTAATGAGGTGAATCTTGTATGGAGTAGTCCAGATAATGGGGGTGTGGTTTATGCTAATAATACAGTTGGGATTAATAGTGATTCATGTACTGCATATTATTATACAGATATTCAAGATGACTTAACCAACTTAGTGACAAATGAATATTTAGCACAAACAAGTATTATTAATGCAATAAGTGAAAGGAATGTTACTTTATCAACTAAAGGAACTTATGAATTGTTAGGTGATTTCTTTATGGATCCAGTGGCCCCTACTGATTTGAATAGTTCAGATTTTACTTTATTTGAGAATATATTAGAGATCAATGATTATGGTTCGACGACAGGTCTCGAAGTTCAAATTGACTTTTATGATTATAACCCGAGTGATAATAATGAAAGTTTTCTTTTTACAAAAACATTTACTCGAAATGGTAACTCTGATAAGAATATAGTTGTATCGGTAGACCCTACTACGGATATATTTAATATACCTTCAGGGCATCGTATTCATTGGAAAATATCTGTTGCTCCAGCAGTTGATAAAACATTTGATATTTCTCTAGTGTATAATAGCACGGCTAGTCGATCTCTTTTATGTAAAACAGCATCGCCATCTATGGCGATTTATAAAACAGTTGATACTCCAAATATCCTAACTTCGGGTGCAACAACTGCTATTGTTTATACTATTGATTATGCTAATACTAGTGGAACAGACGTAATTAACGCAGTAGTGACAGATACCCTTCCAAATAACGTTACGATAACAAGTTCAACTCCAGTTGTT
>JAGLKS010000039.1 GCA_023140905.1 Alphaproteobacteria bacterium
ATTCTGCGCGTGAGGTAAACATACGGTATGGCTCCGGTGCACCCTTGGTAATCAGATCATCGATCATAACCCCGATATAAGCATCAGCCCGATCAAGTGTGAATGTATCAGCATCCTTACGACTCCGTCCGTCGCGCAAAGTCATAGCCTGCTTAGCCGCATTAACACCAGCCACCAACCCCAATCCGGCAGCTTCTTCATACCCTGTTGTGCCATTAATCTGTCCAGCCATAAACAAGCCCGGCAAACGCTTACTTTCCAATGTACGCTTCATTTCACGCGGATCAACATAGTCATATTCAATCGCATAGCCCCACGCCAACACCTTAACATTCTCAAGGCCTTTAATAGAGTGAATCAAAGCATCCTGCACATCAATCGGTAAGGAGGTGGAAATTCCGTTTGGATAAACTGTATCATCGTCTAATCCTTCCGGCTCTAAAAATATCTGGTGACGCGGCTTATCAGCAAAACGTCTAAGCTTATCTTCAATCGAAGGACAATAGCGCGGACCAATAGACTTAATCTGCCCCGAAAACAGCGGAGAACGAAGAATATTCTTCTCAATGATCTCATGGGTTTTATCATTCGTATAAGTGACATAGCAGGGAATTTGCAGGTTCGCCAATTCCTTGGTCATATAGGAAAAAGGGCGAGGGTTCTCATCACCATATTGTGGCTCGCACACATCCCAATCAATCGTACGCCCATCCAAACGAGCGGGAGTTCCTGTCTTGAGACGCCCCAAAGGAAAATCTAAACGTTCCAGCGTTTCTGCCAACCCAATCACTGGCTCTTCGTCAATACGCCCACCCGGCGTAATATCCGTACCGCGATGGAGAACACCGCGCAAGAATGTCCCTGCCGTCAAGATCACACATGAACATGCATAGATATTACCATTTTTATCTTTCAAACCAGCAATAGAGCCATCTTCCTCATCGAGGATAAAATCTTCGCCCTCTGCCTCAATAATTGTCAGATTAGGATAGTTCAGCAAGATATCTTGCATAGCCTCACAATATAGCTTCCGATCTGCTTGAGCGCGCGGGCTTTGCACAGCAGGGCCTTTAGAGGTATTAAGCATACGAAACTGAATACCGCCGCGATCTATGGCTTTCGCCATAACCCCGTCCAGTGCATCAATCTCACGCACGAGATGACCTTTCGCCAGCCCGCCAATAGCCGGATTACAAGACATTGCCCCGATTGTACTTATCATATGGGTCATAAGAGCTGTCTTGGCCCCCATGCGCGCAGCTGCGGCAGCCGCATCGCATCCGGCATGTCCACCGCCTACGACAATAACGTCAAAATCCTGAGACTTTTCATTTTGTGCCCGTGCTGCCATATGTGCCATAACTCGCCTTATCCTCAATGCAGTGCTTATGCATACACCATACATCATGCGCATTCCGGCGGTTTTAAACGCCTCAAGCAAAATGTACTATTCTTGAATGAAACCACTATATACTAGGTTAGAACAAAATTTTCTAGGAAAAAGATAAAACGCAGGAAAAGAAGCATTTCTCCCCCAGTATAGGTACCGGATTTCCCCCAGTATAGGCACATACATTATAAAAATGAGCACGCTATATAAGGTTGCGACTGCGACCTCGTTCCGCTAGGAACGGAGCCTGCGTGACGTATGAACGCATATATAAGCACTTCATTACTTCCCGACACAAAAGTCACGAAAGACGATATCCAGTAAATCTTCAACATCAACTTTACCGGTAATCCGCCCTAAATCACGCAAAGCCAAGCGCAAATCTTCCGCTATTAATTCCGGTAATTTCGCGTCAATACTGCGCCCCAGCTCATTTCGGCACGCTATTAATGCTGTGCGGTGACGTTGACGCGTAATAATCGGAGCCTCGCTGTCTTCCGAGGCTTTTCCGGCCTTCATAACCGCCTCAATCTTGCTGATAAGAGCCTTTAAAAACGCATCAATCCCTTGATTATCCCGAACAGAAATACGCAAAGCATCGTCCGGATGCTCTAGCATTCCACCCATATCAGCTTTATTAATCACAGCTAGAGTATAATCGTACTTATCTTCCAGCATATAACTATGCGCATCAAGTGTATCTGTGGCCCCATCATAAAGAATAACGCGAATATCAGCCTCTTCCGCTACAAGCAAAGCCCTGCGGATACCCTCAGATTCTATTGTCCCTTGCACATCTTCACCGATCTGATCCGGGCGAAGCCCTGCCGTATCAGACAAAATAACCGGATAGCCTCCTATATCCAGATGAGCCTCTATCACATCGCGTGTTGTTCCGGCAATATCCGAAACAATCGCTATATCCCGCTGTGCGAGCATATTAACAAGACTGGATTTCCCTGCATTTGGCGCCCCTATAATAGCAATCTTTATCCCATCACGCAGCCGTTCACCACGGCGATTATCATTAAGATGAGCATCGATTTGCGTGCATAATTCTATGATTTGAGGACGAATTTCCTGATTAATATCGATTGGCAAATCTTCATCCGGGAACTCCATTTCAGCCTCAACATAAGCAAGGATATTGCTGAGATCATCCCGCCACGTCCCAATAACATGCCCCAAAGCGCCGCCCATCTGCGATAAAGCTTGTTGTTGTTGTAAGGTTGTCTGGGCATGAATTAAGTCGGCAACCGCCTCCGCTTCTGTCAGATCCATCTTGCCATTCTCAAAAGCACGGCGCGTAAATTCTCCCGGCTCTGCTAAACGGTGACCGGACAGAGAGCCTAGCTCTTCCAGCACGCCATCAATTACCGCAACCCCGCCATGGACGTGGTATTCCACAATAGTCTCGCCTGTATAGCTGTGTGGCGCTTTAAAGGCAAGAATGAGGGCATGATCCAATGTTTCACGTGAAACACAGCGTTTCAATTCGCACAGTTGCGCTTTGCGATAACGAATCTGTTCGGATCGTATGTCTGAAATAGCACAGAATCCCTCCAATGCCTGAGGGCCGGACACTCGAATAACGGCCACTCCAGCCACACCACGGGCACTAGCCAGCGCATATATTGTCTGCCTAGCATCGCTGCCATTATTACTGTTGTTGTTCATCATCTATACATCCCGGACAAATAAACGCCCCCGATTACCAGCATTACTAGAGAACATTACCATCGTATTACTTGAGTCGGGCTACTTCTTTTCAGAACCATCCGGCGGCGTCATACCCATCTGACCCCAGAACATTTTCTGCATTTCACCCCAGCCTTGCATAGTTGCTGGCATCCAGGTTTTCACCATTTCATCAGGGGTTAAATTACTCAAATTCTCTTGCAAACGTCCTTCCAGCTCTTGCATCATGCGTTCTTGCATGGGCACAACATTGGGCATGCCGAAAAAAGACCGTGCTTCATCAGGGGTACATTCTATATCAAAATTGAATTTCATTGTCTATTATCCTTATATTCTGTAAGCTTACAGTTATACAGGATTTAAAGGAATATACCAGTGACCAACACAACAGAATCGACATTGCCACCAAGTACGGAAATCACGGAATCGGAGGTTAATCCAGCCTATAAGGACAAAGCCCTGAGCATCATCAAAAAGCTTGTTTCCGGCAATAAGTTTGCCCTTGAAGAAGTGCAGCTCACATCCTTTGATGGCAAAACCTTACGATTTAGCGCACAAAATTTGCTAACCTTGCAAACAAAGCACAGCAAAGCCACGCAATCCGGCCTTTATGAAGATGCAATCAAAGTTCAAAATGAAGAGAGTGCCACCAATGAAATGGACAGGTACTATGCTGCTATGGGAAGTGATCGGGGGCTGGAACAAGAGGTGCACAAGCTTATCCTTTCACGCACGGATAAGGGCTTTAATAATGACACTGATAACGTTTCTATAGCCCTGCCAAAATTAACAAAGAAATTCGTCATATCAGAACAATGCACAGCTTGCCGAGGCAAAAGCTCAACCCCATGCCTTCCTTGTAATGGCAGCGGAAAAGCCACATGCCAACGCTGTAAAGGAACCTGCCGCACTCCCTGCACACATTGTAGTGGCTCGCGCATGGTAGCAATACCGGGCGACGCTAGTAAAAAAATTGCCTGTCCGGTATGTCGCGGACAAGGCTATGTGGGCTGTATAAGCTGTAATCAAACGGGACATATAACGTGCAAATCCTGTAATGGACACGGTAGCTTGCCATGTATGCAATGTGACGGCACAGGCCAGATCAGCCACATATACACACAGGAAATCCAGCTCCAGACAAGAGTTCTGTACCCCAAAGATAAACTCCCCGATAAAGTCACAGCCAAACTCGAAGAGCAGGGGTTGGATATTACTCAACACGCGGATATACACGCATCCAATGATAGAGCAGATATAGAGAAATGGACGGCTGCACAAGAAAATAAGCCTGACAGCATCTATAGCGAAATCAAACGTAAAAAGCAGGTATGTTTTCCGCTCCTTTACACAGTCACCCTGCCATATGGTCAAATCGAATACGCACTCAATGACAAAAAATATGAGGCCTTTATATTTGGAAAAGCATCCTGTTTAACCTATGTTTCCCCTTTTCTGGATGATCTACTGAGAGAGGGCATAAAAGCTCTGGAAAGTGCTGCACAAAGAAACGGAAATACACACACAAATCTAATGATTGCCGGAGAATATCGAACACTAAAAGAAGGGATAATCCTTACGGCCATGACATCTCTGAACAAAGCTAAAAACAAGCTGAAAGCTAAAACCCCGTACGGACTATCTGACACCGCAATTAGCAGCATTATTTCTTTATCAGACCAAGCTTTAAAAAACATTACCAGAAAATCCCGCATCACAAGCCTGATCGTAGCAGGGCTTGCTTATCTTGTTGCTTTCGCTGGATATTTCCTTACACCCCTGCACCAGAACATAGCAGCAAATATCCCTAATACAGCATTACAATCTATCGCTGATATGTTTGTTTTATGCACAATAATGTATATCGGTATGATGGGCATTCAAGCCGGGGCGCAAAGCGTCCTGAAAAAAGCAATAAACGCCCTCCACCCGAATAATCAGATAAAAACAGCACCACCGAAACTTGGGGGAATATCATATTGGAACATCGCTCTAGCCGGCACAATATTCCTGACTATCATAGAAATAAGCCGCCATATCACAGGAATCATACCGCCAGCTTGGTACGCAGCTTTATTTTGAACCTGAATACAACCCCCGCACGCAACAAAAGAAAAAGGTCGCCCTGCGCTATATTAGCAACAGAACGACCAGCACAAGGGATATTTATATGAAAGCAAACACTTTCTTGCTGCATTAGTTCAGACGCGCTAAAGCCTTTTCTTTCATGCGCTGACGGTAGGCAACAATATCTTTGGCTGAGCGAGGATGTGCCAAAATATTATCCGCCGTCACCATATTCTGACATTCGAGCGAAACATCAGAAGAATGATTGACATGAACGCGCTTATGATGCTGTTTAGGTGTCAGGGCAAACCGAGCGCCTAACAACAAACCTAGTGCAGCAACTTTACCAACCGGGCGTTGGGTTCTGATCGCAGGAATCTTTGAAGAAGATGTGCTATGAGTGTTGAGCAAAGATGTACACAAATTGCCTGCGACAGAGGAAGATTTATAAGAGGAAGACTTATCAAACTGCGCTGAAACCTTAGCTTTGCCAACTGTATCAACGATTTCAGTCATGTCGATTATTTCATTAAAAGAGGATGGCGTTCCACGTGAAACACTATTAGCAGAACTATAGGCCGTCATGCTGTCATGCATAACATAAGAACTAGCCGTACTAACCGAGAACGCCAATGTTAAGCCCGCCAGTAACACCAAACGTCCGTAGCTACGTAGCTTTATAAGCAACAATACGGACAGAAAACAATAGTAATTCTTTTTTAAATTAAGCCCCATTTTACCACCAGAGTACCAACGTTTATTTGTTTATCTCATGCTTTAAGCGCATGTTTACATATTATCTCTACTTTCATTGTAGGCACAGGTGTGTGATTATGGCAAACACTATCGTTTTGATTTTATTGCGTTTTTAGAATAGATTTACATAAAATACTCAAATAATTTAAAGGAATTTTGTGCAGCTGAGAAAGAAAAACGCAGAAATCTGCACGGTTTACCCTAGGTAATGTAGTCGCGTGTTATGTTAAGTGGAGAAGTGCAGTTTCATCTCTACCACAGTTGTTTGTATAGGATCACATTTCGGCGTAGTTGTCGCAGCTCATGCGCATAGTTGACGCGCATATCACATGTTGTTACACTATCTAGGCATGTATAGGAGATTAGTATGCTTACTTCCTCAACAGAAGATGTCCCCAAACGTAAAGCTATAAATTTGACCATACGGGAAGACATTCTCAAAGAGGCAAAAAATTTAAAACTAAATGCTTCAAAAGCGGCTGAATCGGGAATCTTGGCCGCTATCAAAGAAATTCGCGAGCAAGCCTGGCTTAAAGATAATAAGTTAGCTCTTATAGCCCATAACCAACGGATAGAAAATGACGGTCCTTTACTGACTCCCGAATGGAAGACTTAAACATGGCACGTTTTGATGTTTATGAGTATAAAAGCAATTCTGCACCATTGCTTATAGAGGTTCAAGCAGAGTTATTGGCTGATTTAAGTACCTGTGTAGTTCTTCCGATTGTTCCCGAAGACCGCGCTAAAAAAGAAGCTTTGCCAAAACTAAAACCAATTATTGAAGTTAATGGAACGCGCTATATTCTTATGACAACAGATATCGGCGTACTTGCAAGAAAGTCTCTTGGAGATGTTGTTGCTAATGTTGAAGATGATTATAGGCAAGAAATAACAGATGCTCTGGATTTTTTGTTTCAAGGGTTTTAAAATGGTGGCACCGCAAAGTTTGACTTAACTTAGAGATGGGTCCTCTATAATAGGGGCATTTTCATCTGTCCTGCTTTCTGTGAATTCAGGTAGTCTATGCTTCTCAGCTGCCTCTACAACATCCCCTTGCTCTGCTTCTGAAAATGCTGGTCGCAAGCCTTTAGATCCATCAGGTCTTTGATATGTAATCCACATTGCCTCACGATTAAAGGGCATAATTCCAACTTTTCCCTTGAAGCCTTTAAAGCCGAGAACATGTCCTCCTTCATCTATATCCTTACCCATGACGTGCATATGAGGTAAGCCGGCTTCAGGATATCTATCATATGCTGCTGTTACATCTTCAGGTTTAACATTTGGGTTTGCCTTTTTTGCTTCATCAAAGGACATAGAGCTGATTAGATATCCACTATATACCCTTCCGTCTCCACCTGTTTTCCATCAGCGCCTTTTTTTGTAACAAAAGTCTCTATTGTATCGTTTTCATCAGGAAGGAAGACGACTTCACCATCAAGACCTAGTAGCGTACCTAATCCAGTTCCGTGCTCGGGTATTAATTGTATAGCTTCGGCCACTGTCATGGGAAAAGGGGGATCCTTCATATCCAAAACATCGGCAATCGAAGTATGCTATATTAAAAAGTTTGTTCCGTTAAATTCGTTACGTGATACCATGTGCGAACCCACTTAATTCTTTTCCGTAATTCACAGGTTTTGACCTTAACATAATAATTTAAAAAATTCAAATTTTCTTAAAACCACCAGCGCGAGATGGCGGAGTTCACCATTATATTTTCCGGCGTCTTAACACCTCGCCATGCATAGGAAACCCTTCATAATCCGTTATTATTGTAACCGGACCTTTCAAAGCTTCAAGCCCGGTTTTATCACAACAGGAAATTGAGGTTCGTTTAAGAAAATCCCAAATACTCGTGCAGGAATAACTATGCGCCCAACCGCCTGTAGGCAGCACGTGATTCACACCTATTCCGTAATTACCCAGCGAAGATGGTGTATATTCACCGATCAGGATTTCTCCGGCATTTCTAATATCATCCAGATATTTTTCAGGGTCTTTAACTTTCAAGTGCAGGTGTTCCGGCGCGTATTCGTTAACAAGCTCAAGAGACGCATCCAGACTTTCTGTAATCACAATTCCGCCATAGCTGTCCTCAGCTTCTCCGCCCATCACATGAGCACAAATACTCTTGTGTGGTTCGGGTAAACTATCAATTACCGCAGGCATGTTTTCCTGCACATAGCGAGCAAGTTTCTTATCATGTGTGACCAGCAACACGGCAGAATCCTTGCCGTGTTCAGCCTCATTCAATACGTCCAATATCGTGTTATCGGGATCTGCATTCTCATCCGCCAGCACAATTGAATCCGAGGGCCCGGCAGGCATTCCCGGATCTATAATATCCGAGAGCAAACGTTTAGCCGCTGCTACATACGGACTACCGGGACCGGATAGTTTTTTAACTCGCGGTACAGTATCAGTTCCAAAAGCAAGCGCAGCTATGCCTTGCGCGCCGCCGCATTTATAGACATTTTCCACCCCGCAAAGCCTTGCTGTATAAAGGGTTGCATCATCAACACTGCCATTGGGCATTGGCGGTGTAACTACAGCGATTGTTTTTACCCCGGCGATAACCGCAGGTACGGCCAACATATAAAGTGCTGATGGAAAAGCCCCTTTCCCACGTGGAACATACAGCCCCACAGAATCAATAGGACTAACCTGCTCACCCGCTTCAACGCCGGGCATAATCTCGACCATCCAACGAGCAGGAACATGATCCATCTGTGCTTCGTGAAACTTTTTAACATTAGCCACACATACTTTGATAGCATCCTTAAGCTCTGGCTTCAGTGCTTTTTCTGCGCGTTCAAATTCTTCGTCTGTAGCTTTGATACTATCAATATAAGCTTTCTCAAATTTCACCGCAAAATCCCGCAAAGCATCATCACCGCGTGTTCTTACGTCTTCGATAATCGGTTTTACCATTTCACAAACCGCGTCAATATTAGCTTGTGCCCGGCGAATAATTTTATGCTTTGTTTCTTCCTCTGTTTCATCCCAATAATAAAGTGCAATTGACATTATTCCTCACGCCTGTTTTTATCTTATAGTAGTCATAGTAGTTTAAAGAAACATTAGTGATATAATGAAAAATTTCATATGGCAAAAGAAACTGTTTTAATTATCGATTATGGCTCCGGCAATTTACGCTCTGCTGCAAAATCCTTTGAACGCGTTATCCATGATGAAGCGCGGGATTGTGCTGTGCTAATCAGCAATAAGCCCGAAGATATCTTAAAGGCCTCGCGGCTTGTTCTGCCCGGGCAAGGCGCTTTTGGCGATTGCATGGAAAATTTATCAAGCACGCCGGGCATGGTTGATGCTTTGCGTGAACGCGTTTTAGATAATGGCGTGCCTTTTCTTGGTATCTGTGTTGGCATGCAGCTTATGGCAACAAGAGGGCTGGAACATGGTGTTCATGCCGGACTAAACTGGATAGACGGTGAGGTCGTGCCTATAAAGCCCGCTGACCCGGCTTTAAAGATTCCGCATATGGGTTGGAATGAGCTGCATTTCCCGAATAATGCTGCACCACAAGACAACCGTCACGTTGTGCTTCGCAGCACAAGTTTTTCAGAAAATTACTATTTTGTTCATTCTTTTATGTTCCAATGTACTTATAATCATCATTGTCTGGCTTTTACTGATTACGGCGGAGAAATTCCCGCAGTAGTCGGTCGTGATAATATGATAGGGACACAATTTCACCCGGAAAAAAGCCATGAGGCCGGATTGAAATTGCTGTCAGACTTTTTGGATTGGAGGCCATAAAGTCGAAAAACAGGGAGATAAGATATGAACAGACAAGCGCAATTAGAAGCTCTTGAACCAATCACATGCATTGAGCACGTAAAAGAATTCCGCTCTGGTGATTTGAATGATTTATGCGATGCTACTGATGCAGCAATTTCTACCGGTGGCGGTTTTGGTTGGCTTGATTTACCAGAACGTGATTCTCTGGAACGTTACTGGCAAGGTGTTGTAACAATGCCATTGCGCGAGCTTTTTGTTGCACGTTTAGATCATGTTATCTGCGGAGCTTGCCAACTTATATGGCCATGCGTTCGTAATGAAGCTCAGAATTTTCATATGAAAATAACAACACATTTTGTCACCCCATGGGCAAGAAATCATGGATTAGCCCGCGCTTTACTTGAACATGCGGAAAAATTCTCACGCGCTAAAAACTTTGGTGTTATGAACTTGGATGTGCGGGAAACACAAACAGAAGCTATGCGCTTATATGAAATGATGGGATATCGCCGTTTAGGAACACATCCAGCTTATGCCCGTATTGATGAAAAAATACTCAAGGGCCATTATTATAGCAAAATAATCGATCCGGCCCTCGCAAAAGCAATAGAGTGGAACAAAGAATAAATGTTGCCCTCTTGAGCTAACGCCTTAACTTAGTTATAGATAGTGATCTGATATGAAATAATCTAACGTAAAGAAGGTCATTAAATGATTGTTTACCCTGCTATAGATTTAAAGAATGGCAAATGCGTACGCCTTTATAAAGGTGATATGGACAATGATATTGTCTATAATGAAAACCCCGGGGCACAAGCTCTTGAGTGGGCTAAAGCTGGGTTTTCATGGATTCATGTAGTTGATCTTGACGGTGCAATTAGTGGCAAACCGGTTAATCGCGACGCAGTACATGCTATTCTTGATGCTTCAGATGTTCCGGTGCAACTTGGTGGCGGTATCCGTAATCTGGAACAAATAGAGGCTTGGTTATCCGAAGGAATAAGCCGCGTTATCTTAGGCACAGTAGCAGTACGCAATCCCGATCTTGTGAAACAAGCTTGCCATGAGTTCCCCGGACAAATCGCAGTTAGCATTGATGCGCGGCGTGGAAAAGTCGCTGTTGAAGGCTGGGTTAAAGAATCTGATATGCAGGCTTTTGAACTTGCGCGTATATTCGAAGATGTGGGTGTTTCAGCCATTATTTACACAGATATCGAGCGCGACGGCACTGGTAAAGGGCTTAATATGATCTCAACAATTGCTCTGGCACAAACTACATCTATTCCTGTTATTGCTTCCGGCGGTGTTGGCAGCCTTGAAGATTTACACCTTGTATGTGAAAGTGAAGAATATGGCGTGCAAGGTGTTATTATCGGCAAAGCTCTTTACGACGGCAGCATAAATCCCGCAGACGTTCTTAATATTATAGCTGGAGGGCAATAGTGCCCAGCTCTTAAGCGACTTTACAATAAACCGCGGGAGACACATCTCCCGCAGTAAAATTATTGGCCAGGAGAAGGAGATGATAAATTCTCCTGACTATCCATCAGATATTGGAAACGCTCCGCCTGTTCTTCGGAAAGAACCGTCTTGAAGGTATCAGCATGTTTTACAACCGTCTGAAACTGACTTTCCATGAATGCATTTACCGAATCGTCAAAAT
>JAGLKS010000004.1 GCA_023140905.1 Alphaproteobacteria bacterium
ACCGTGATGTTGCTGTTGTGCGCGAAATTACAAAGATGTTTGAAGAAGTTAAGCGTGGGTATGTTGAAGATTTAGTGCGCGATTATCAAGAAACCGGTGCACCAAAAGGTGAAATTGTTTTAGTAATCGCTTCATCTGATGATGCTGATGAAGGCCCAGATGATGAAAGTGTGTATGCAATGTTGCGTGATGCTTTGGAGACGATGGAAGTTAAAGAGGCTGCTAAATTTGTTGCGGAGAAGACGGGACGTAAGAAAACAGATCTTTATGATATGGCTTTGAGCATTAATAAAGAGCAGAAATAGGAAGGTTAGAGTATGTCGTTATTTTCTTTTGCCGAAGATAGAAAAGGAAAGGTGCAACAAAATGGTGATCTTCAAACCAGTTATGCAAAAGGAGTTCGGGCGGAAGATGTTGCTGCGGATTATCTGAATGGGTTGGGGTATGAGATTTTAGAACGGCGCTATAAAACTCAATACGGTGAAATTGATATTATAGCTATGTTCGAAAATGATGAAGAAAAGATTTTGTGTTTTATTGAGGTGAAAGTGCGCAAACACTATAAAGAGGCTGTGGAAGCAGTTACCCCCAGAACTCAGAAACGGATTGAGCGTAGTGCATTATCTTTTCTATCCCAAGAGCCGTCTTATGTTACGTGCGATATGCGTTTTGATGTCGTAGCTATTACAGGTGGCGGAGAAATATGGCATCTGGACAATGCATGGCAAGCTTGTTCATAATACGAAGATCGAATCATATGAATAGCAGCATGTTATTGAAATATATTTCTTTGCCCTTTACGGGGTGTTGCTGCGAATAAAGAATTTGCTGCCGCTTTGGCTGTTTGATTCGTGCTTAAGAATAAATATTAGGATAGAGACAATGATAGAATCTTCTTTTTCGGCTTCAAAAAAATCTGTTTACCTGCGTATGGCGGTAATACCTTTAGCACTGTTATCTTTATCTTCGTGCACAGGGATAATGGTAGGTCTTGGTGCTGCGGTAGGAACGGCGGCGGTTCAAGAAGGAGGAATATCACGTGCTGCGAGTGATGCACGTATTCAGGTCGATATTAATGAACGGTGGTTCAAATATAACGTCAATATGTTTACCAAGCTGGATTTGACGGTGAATCAGGGGCGTGTTTTGATTACCGGAGTGGTTCAAGACCCTGAACATCGTGTGCAAGCTGTTCGCCTAGCATGGCAGCCGACAGGTGTTGTGCAAGTGATTAATGAGGCCAAAGTGGCTGATAGTGAGGGGTTCATTGGTTTTGCTAAAGATACATGGATTACCGGTCGGGTGCGCACGTCATTAATTATGGACAGGGATGTTGAATCTATCAATTACTCGATTGATACTGTGCAGGGGAGTGTCTATCTGATGGGCTTTGCACAAGATCAAGGCGAGCTTAATCATGTGATTGAGATAGCGCGCACGATTGGTGGTGTGAAACGTGTTGTTAGCTATGTGAAGCTGGTAGGAGTTCCTGAAAATCGTGAAGGGGCGCAGGATTATCAAATGCCTTATGATAGCTCGGCTCCTGTAGTAGGAGATAATAATACGGCTGCGGCAGGTGTGCAGGGTGCTAATGCGGCTCCTGTGACATGGGAAGAAGAAAGCGTGTATTAATAACGGCTTTCTTCTAAGGCCAAGCCTTATTCATTTGATGAATATGAATTGGAGGCTTTTGCGTGGTGTGTAAACCGTGTAAACATAGATAATTGTACTTTGAATTAGAATCGGTATCACTTGTCATATACACGAAAATTTTAGAACATTTTTTCGAAAGCCTTGCATAGCGGCGAAGAAAATTCTAAGACTCTTATTATTGTGAATCTTACGGGAATCTTTTATTTTTTGAAACCGTTTTGATTAGGGCGCGAAAAGAGACATACAGGCTATGTTCGTAGCAAAGTTATTTCGCGTTTTTGATATCAGCCTTAGGAAGGAATTTAAAGATGCTGGCTCGTTATTTTGTAGTTTTCTCTGCGGTATTTTTGCTTGCAGCGTGTACAAGTGCCTCGAATAATAATGGTGGCATTGATGCAGGGCCGCTTGATGGTATGAATGGCGGTGTGATTGTTGATAGCAATAGCGGTCTGTATACCGGTGAAGAAGGCCCTACACCGGGCACGCAAGCTGATCTC
The DNA here is from genome assembly GCA_023140905.1 of Alphaproteobacteria bacterium. Lineage (GTDB taxonomy): Bacteria > Pseudomonadota > Alphaproteobacteria > Micavibrionales > Micavibrionaceae > UBA1672. Next base: position 2,151 of record JAGLKS010000004.1, read on the forward strand.
GTTGTAAATGTTGGTGACCGGGTATTCTTTGACACGGATAGTTCTGAGTTAACACCTGCAGCCAGAACAACATTGGAAAATCAGTCAGCGTGGTTAGCTCAATATATGTATCTTGTTGTTGTCGTTGAAGGTCATGCTGATGAGCGCGGGACGCGTGAATATAATCTGGCTCTAGGCGAGCGTCGTGGGAATGCTGTGAAGAATTATCTAGTGGCATTGGGAGTTTCTCCATCTCGGATTGCAACTGTCAGCTATGGTAAGGAGCGTCCGGCTGTTCCGGGTGCAAATGAGGGTGCTTGGGCTCAGAATCGCCGTAGTGTGACAAAAGTTCAATAGAAACTAATATAATACTATTATGAACCTTTTCTTTATTCTGTGTTTTATTTACATGGGCTGAGTATGAGGGAGTGAAAATGAAATTATATATTATCTTTTGTAAACGGCCTGTTATGGCAGGGCTATTGGCAGCTTTTTTCTTTGGCGTTATGGCCGGGGGGATCAGTATTGTTCCGCGTGTAGTTTATGCACAGAATGTTTTGACGCAGGGAAATGCAGCAGCTGCTGCGGAAATTCGTTTTCAACAATTGGAAAAAGAAATGCGTCGGTTAACGGGGCAAATTGAACAACAGCAATATGATATCCGTCAGTTGAACAATCAGATTTCTGTGCTGCAAGAGGCTTTAAACGTCAAGCAAGTTCAGATATTGTCATCGGCTAATGGTACTTCAAATGTGGGGGGCGTTGGTAACGGGACTACAAATCAGTCGGGATATGAGCATCAAGGTGTTTATGCAAAGCCGTTACCTGTAGAAGAAAATGGCGGTATAAGTGTTTCTTCGCATAGTTCTTCGCTCCAGTCTTCTTCTTCGTTTGAAAATTCAACGGTTCAGTCATTAGGGACATACATTACAAAGCCTGCGAATGGCCAGAATGCCGGTGTCGGCGGGCAGCAAAATAATAATCTGGTTTTGGAATCAACAGGAAATGCAGAAGGGGACTATAACCGGGCTTATGCTTATATAAAAGCGCGTAATTATGGTAGTGCTGAACAGGCTTTTGGTTCTTTTATCAAAGTGTATCCAGAGCATAAACTAGCTTCAAATGCTCAATATTGGTATGGCGAAACATTTTATGTTCGCGGTAGTTACGATCAAGCCGCACGCATTTTTGCTGAAGGATATCAAAAATATCCGCAAGGTGCGAAAGCTGCGAGTAATTTGCTTAAACTGGGAATGTCTCTGGTGGGAATGGGTAAACCCGATGATGCATGTATAGCGTTTAAGCAGTTGAAAAAAGATTATTCAAACTCTGCTGTTCCTGTACTGAAACGGGCTGATGTTGAGATGGAAAAAATTAGCTGTCAGTAATCGTTTTATCTGCGCATAGAACTCCGGGCGGTAAGTAAGCCCGTAGTAGTTCACTTGGGCCTTGCCCATTTTTCTTCTTTTCAATAGATTAGAGCGCATGACGGATAAAAAGACACATTCTAAAAAGATACGCATACTTTCAGAAGGATTGAACCATCAATGCGCTTTTATGGACCGTTTTTGCGTCACTATGGAAGGCTGTTTTGGGGAGGCTGAAAAAGGAGCGTTTCCTGAGAAGATAGCTGTAGGTGTTTCCGGCGGTGCTGATAGTATGGCATTATGTCACGCTTTAGCAGATTATGTGCAAGCTTATGCGCCATATGCACATATCTATGTCGTAAGCATCGATCACCGCCTTCGTCCGGAAGCTGCGGGTGAATTACGTTTTGTCGAAAAGGAGGTTTCTAGTTTATCTAATATTTCTCATCATATATTAGTGTGGGAACAAGGGGATCAGCAAGATACAAGGATAGAAGAAGAGGCACGTAATGCCAGATATGATCTATTAGGAGCTTTTGTAGCTGAACATGAAATTGGGCATTTGTTTATTGCTCATCACCAAAATGACCAAGCGGAGACGTTTTTATTTCGGTTAGCGAAGGGGAGCGGTGTAGACGGTTTGGCTTGTATGTCTATGATAAGCTCGCGTTGTTACGACGGGCATGATTTTACATTATGTCGTCCGTTTTTAGGGGAAGAGAAATCAGAAATTTTAACTTATATGCAAGAAAATTCCTTTTCTTATATTGAGGATCCATCAAACCAAAATCGGAGTTATGCGCGTATCCGTCTTCGGCAATCTATGGATGTTCTGGCAGATGAGGGACTAAGCCCCAAGCGTCTGTACACAACATCAAAGCGCATGAATAGAGCAAAAGAAGCATTGACCTATCTATCTGATTGTGCTTATAAAAACGCATTAATTTCGATGGATACGAGTAAAATCGTATTAGAATACGGTTCTCTTGCGTCTCAGCCATTAGAGATTGTAATCCGTGTGGTTTTGTTGGCTATGGAAAAGCTAAATGGAAAAGAAGGGGCTTATGGCCCAAGGTTGGAGCGGGTCGAGCATTTATGTGAGGATTTAATACAACCAAATAATTTTCGTAAGCGAACTCTGGGGGGGATTATTTTTGAGCATAAAACAAAATCAGGAGAGATTGTTCTATCGCTTGAGAAACAATCTCTTTAGAAATAGTTGTTCTTTGTCTCTGTTATTGAGATGAAATCTCCTTTATTATAATGTGATCGTTAACATGTAGGAATAAGTAATGAACAAGATTAACAAAAATCTGGTTTTATGGTTAGCAATAGGCTTTGCCGTTTTGTTGTTTGTAAATGTGGCCAAAGAGGCCCGGCAAGAAGCTATGACACAAGCTCAGGAATTGAGTTATAGCGCTTTTATGGATGAGTCAAAAACCGGACACATAAAAGAAGTCGTTATTAAGGGTGATGTGCTATATGGCTCTTATGCCGGGAAAGATGACCAGTTTTTTACTAATATTCCTCCTAACGAAAACGTTGTGAGCCGTTTGGAAAGTACAAACGTTCAGATTAAAGCCGAAGGGCCGGAGCAACAAGGTATAAGTCTTGGGTATTTGTTGCTTAATTTCTCACCCGTATTATTGATGATTGTTTTTTGGCTGTTCCTTATGCGTCATATGAGCGGTAAAGGCGGTGGCGGTGCTATGGGTTTTGGTAAGTCCCGTGCTAAAATGCTAACGGAAAAGCAGGATAAAATAACGTTTGATGATGTTGCGGGCATTGAAGAAGCTAAACAGGATTTGGAAGAAGTTGTTGAGTTTTTGAAAGATCCTCAGAAGTTTCAGCGGTTGGGTGGACATATTCCTAAGGGAGTTTTGCTTGTTGGTGAGCCGGGAACGGGTAAAACTTTGGTTGCGCGGGCTGTGGCTGGAGAAGCTGATGTACCGTTCTTTTCTATTTCCGGTTCTGATTTTGTTGAAATGTTTGTCGGTGTTGGAGCTAGTCGGGTACGAGACATGTTCGAGCAGGGGCGTAAAAATGCACCATGTATCATTTTTATAGATGAAATTGATGCTGTGGGTCGTCACCGCGGGGCTGGTTATGGTGGCGGAAATGATGAACGTGAGCAGACTTTGAATCAAATGCTTGTGGAAATGGATGGGTTTGATTCTACGGAAGGTGTTATCATTCTGGCTGCGACGAACCGTCCGGATGTGCTTGATCCGGCGTTGCTTCGTCCGGGGCGCTTTGATCGGCAGATTACGGTTCCGCTTCCTGATGTGAAGGGACGGGAGAAGATTCTGGAAGTTCATATGCGTAAAGTTCCCTTGGCTAATAATGTTGATCCATCGATTCTTGCGCGGGGCACGCCGGGATTTTCGGGGGCAGAGCTTTCTAATCTGGTGAATGAAGCCGCTCTGCTGGCTGCGCGCCGAAACAAACGTGTGGTTGGTATGGACGATTTGGAGGATGCTAAAGATAAGGTCATGATGGGTGCTGAGCGTAGGTCTATGGCGATGAGTGAAGAGGAGAAAAAACTCACAGCTTATCATGAAGCTGGTCACGCTTTGGTCACATTGAATGAGGCGGAATCTGATCCTATTCACAAAGCAACGATTGTACCGCGTGGCCGGGCTTTGGGGATGGTGGTGCGTTTGCCGGAAGGGGACCGTTACAGCCATTCTCTAGCTAAAATGAAGGCTAATTTATCTGTAGGGATGGGCGGTCGTGTGGCTGAAGAAATAATCTTTGGTAAAGAGTTTGTTACAAATGGTGCATCTGGTGACATTCAACAAGTTAGCTCTATGGCGCGTGCTATGGTGATGCAGTGGGGGTTGAGCGATAAAATCGGTATGGTAGATTATAGTGATGAGCCTTCTTCTTATCGTGAGCGTCGTATTTCTGCGGATACATCTGCAAAGATTGAAGAAGAGGTTCGCCGTTTAATCGATGAAGGGTATGTCCGCGCTAAAACAATCATTACTGAGAATATCGATGATTTGCATATCATTGCCAAAGCATTGCTGGAGTATGAATTACTTTCAGGCGATGAGTTGAAAGGGTTGCTCCGAGGTGAGCCGATTCTTCGTGATGACCCTGAATT
>JAGLKS010000040.1 GCA_023140905.1 Alphaproteobacteria bacterium
TTACGATCCGCCGCGCCCGCCTTAACAGCCGCATAATCCAGCGCATCATTAAGCCCGCCAAATTGATCAACCAGACCCTTATCAAGCGCAGACTTACCGACCCACACCCGCCCGCGAGCGATCTTCTCGACATCATCAACGCTCATCTTTCGACCCGTCGCAACGCGCGCGACAAAGCTATCATAGATGTTATCCAGCATTGCATTCATGCGCTCCTCTCCTCCTTCAGAGAAAGGCGTATTCATCGACCACATGCCCGAATTATCACCCCAGCTTACACTCTCCCAGTTAATACCGAGGTTCTGCCATAATTTTTGCGCTGATAACTTACCGCCTAAAACTCCGATAGATCCCGTGATCGTACTTGGCAGAGCAAAAATCTGATCAGCATAACTTGCAATCCAGTAGCCACCAGAAGCCGCAGTTCCGCCCATAGAAACAGTAACGCTTTTACCCTCTTCCTGCACCTTTTGTACCGCGCGCAAAATAGTTTCCGATGCAACAGGAGACCCTCCAGGACTATCAACCCGCAGAACAACCGCATCAATACTAGTATCTTCTGCCGCCATAAACAAAGCCCGCGCAATTTTATCCGCTCCAGCAACGCGCCCTCCCATAAGCCCAGCCTGAATAGAAGCGTCCGCTCCATCATTATCCATTATTGTGCCAACCGCATAAATTAGAGCAACCTTAGGCCTACCTTCATCATCACTATCATCAACTTCGCCACTAAATAACTGCGCCGCAAAATCATCACCCTGCACCATCATATCATCGATATATCTATCGAAACTTACGTATGCCAAATCCTTAGAATTAGAGTCGCCAGTCACTTGCTCATTAATCTTCTCAATCAACTTATCCGCATAATCCGACTTATCAATTAATCTAGCCGCCAATGCTTCACTATGGGTAAATAACCCACGATCAACTAGAGCCTTAAACTCAAGCTCACTAATGCCCATATCAGCCGCTATATCGGCAGTAATTACATCAGATAGATCAGCAACAAGAGAGTTCATAGCGTGGCGATTTGCCTCTGACATACTCTCATTTGTGAGGCTTTCATATGCATTCTTATATTCTTTACGTTGGAAGAATTGCGGCTCAATCCCGATCTTATCGAGCGCCCCACGCAAGAACGGCATTTCTGCATTTATGCCAGTAATCATAACCGAGCCTACTGGCTGCATCCAAATCTCTTCAAAGCTAGAAACAAGATAATAACTCCCCAAACCACCACCATAAGATGGAGCATAGATATAGGCAAACTTACCGCTTTCTCTAAAATCTTTAATTGCTGCGCGTATTTCTTGAATATGGGCAAGATCATATCTCCCACCTACAAGGCGAGCACAAATGCCCTCAACCCGATCATCGTTCTTTGCACGGTTAAGCGCATCAATGAAAGTCTTCACAGTTTTGCCTGTGTTAGAAAATGGATCTGCGAAACTGCTCGGCTTTGGCAAGTCCCCGATATCACCATCAAGATCCATGTAAAGCACCATTTGCTCAGGAAGCTCAACCTTGATCTCACCAACCAACGAAGACACCATCCATCCACTAACTATAATGGATATAAGCATAACAGCTCCCAAAGCCATACATGTCTTCTTGAGTGCTCCCCATAAAATCGGAAGCACGCGCCATTTACGTTTTGCAGGTTTAGCTACATTAGGAACAGAGGTCTCGGCTGTTTCACTACTTGTTGACCAAGGGTTTTTGCTCATATCACTTAACCTCTAAACATTGCGCCTTATGGCGCAGCCAATGATCCGCCAAAACACACGCCATCATAGCCTCAACCACGGGAACGCCACGAATACCAACGCAAGGATCATGACGACCTTTAGTAATAATATCGGCCTCATTACCGTCAATATCAATGGTTTTACGAGGAGTTAAAATAGAGCTTGTAGGCTTGAAAGCAATGCGCGCAACTATATCCTGACCCGATGAGATCCCACCGAGAATACCGCCAGCATTATTGCTTTGGAATTCAGGTGACCCATCTACGCCGCTACGAATCTCATCCGCATTTTCCGCGCCGCACAAATCAACACAATCAAAACCGTTACCAATTTCAACCGCTTTAACCGCATTAATGCTCATCATAGCCTTAGCTATATCCGCATCCAGTTTATCATATACTGGCGCGCCAAGACCTGCAGGAATACCGCTAACATGGATTTCAACAAGTGCGCCCGCGCTAGATCCTGATTTACGCACCTTACTTAAATACGCATCCCAATCTTTAGCCGCCGCCCCATCTGGGCAAAAAAACGGGTTCTGACCAACTTGATCCCAATCCCAATTATCTCTATTAATTTTCTCCGAGCCAATTTGCACAACACAAGCGCGAATTTCCACTTGCTCACCTATTTGACTTTCAAGCACCTTACGAGCCACAGCTCCCGCAGCAACGCGGCTTGCCGTCTCACGAGCAGAAGAGCGCCCGCCCCCGCGATAATCACGAATGCCGTATTTCTCCATATAGGTAAAATCCGCATGCCCGGGGCGAAACTTATCCTTAATATCACTGTAATCTTTTGATTTTTGATCTGTATTTTCAATGAGTAAACCAATAGGAGTCCCTGTCGTTACCCCGTCAAACACACCGGATAAAATACGCACCTTATCAGGCTCTTTGCGTTGCGTCGTATGACGGTTTTTTCCCGGTTTACGTTTGTCTAAGAATTGCTGGATATAAGCTTCATCTAGTGGAATGCGCGAAGGCACACCATCAACAACCGCGCCAATAGCCGCGCCATGACTTTCCCCAAACGTTGTATATTGAAATAAATGGCCAAAACGATTACCGGACATATTTAAAAACTCTCTTACAAAAATTCAATTAATCAAATGACTGACACAACAGAAACTACTACAATTCTATTGTAAAGAAAGCACAAATAACAAGTAAGGCAGCCAAGCACTAACTTGCTTAACCGCCTTTAGAAAATTGTTTATATTGAAGAAATACTATTTTCCTTCTTTTTCTCTTTCAATCAATGTTTGTTCAACTTTCTCAAGCATCTTTTTATTCTTTCTGATGCTCTCAAGATCAGAGGCCAGCATACCCACTGTATGATAACCGGCATCAACGTGCAAAGTTTCACCTGTCACACCTGAACCAAGCTCAGAAAGAAGATACAAACTTGTGCGCCCGACTTCCTCTTGTGTCACTGTGCGTCGTAAAGGCGCGTTAGCAGCATTCCAGTCAAGAAGAAAATCAAAGTCATTAATTCCACTTGCCGCTAATGTATTAATCGGACCTGCAGAAATTGCATTAACACGAATATTTTCTGGACCAAGATCAGCCGCTAAATAACGGACTGAAGCTTCAAGAGCAGCTTTACATACACCCATTACATTGTAATTCGGAATAACCTGCTCAGCACCAAGATAGCTAAGTGTAATCAACGAACCACCATCTTTCATCAACGGACGCGCATGACGCGCAACTTCTGTAAATGAGTAAGCAGAAATTGTCATAGACATCAGGTAATTCTTGCGAGACGTATCACAATAGCGTCCATCAAGCTCAGCTTTTTTGGAAAACGCCATGGAGTGAATCACAAAGTCCAGTTTACCCCATTTTTCTTCCAATACTTTAAATGCAGATGGAATAGCTTCTTCATCACGCACATCGCACGGAATCAAGATATCCACACCCAATTCTTTAGCCAAAGGCTCAACTGTCGATAGTGAACGATTCCACTGATATGTAAACGCCAATTCAGCACCATTCTCAGCAGCTACTTTTGCCATCCCCCAGGCAATTGAATCCTCATTAACAACACCCATAATCAGGCCGCGTTTTCCTTTTAAAAAATCACTTTTCATCATATCTTTATATTACCATTGTAAAAATGTTAGTTCGTACAGAATTGTACATCCGCATTAGAAACACACTATAACACTACACGTTTATAATGCACAGCGTCCAGAGCATCACTGACGCAAACACAATATTTATTGTGATATAGTGCCTAATTATTAATTTTTTGTATACCCTACTTATAGATATGATATTTTTCTGATATACTTGCTGCTCATAATTTTATGCTCGTGTATTACTTGAATAACTTCTTCAGTAAAAAACAAATAATTAAAAAACATACGAATGAAGGTTTATGACTGTTGATCCTAAAACCGCCCGTCACGAGTGTAATGTTATAAAACGCTTAGTTTTACGATGTTACCCACGTCTGCATATTCATTATATTTTGCACGGAGAAAACGAACGTGAAAAATCTTTTGCTATCGAATCACGTCAGTTCACACTTCATCCGGCTGGAAAATACATTCTTGAGCATCCCGACAAAAAACATTTTCAAGCTATATTAAAAAGAAACCGCAGTCGCTTTGTTTGCATTACAAGACAAGACAGCCTAGGATTTCTCGGGTTTTTCCAACAGAAATATTATCTGGCCTTGTGCTTTATGAATTATGACCGTTTTGATAGCATTGAGACTTTCCGCAACCATGCCTATCACATTGCCTGGCACGCGATAGCATTACATGATGATTATGAAGAATATATTTCTACAAATAAGGAAGGTGCTCCCCCCTTTAATTTTAAAGATGAAAACAATGTCCTTACGCCTAGCCTTTCTCTGCTGGATTATTCTCATCGTAACTTATTAGGGGACATCTTTTCCGCCTGCATACAAACAGTACAAGGACGAAAAGAAGCCTTCTCCCTATTAGCAAAACATCGCATCACGCACACATTACAGCCAACAACCGGCTTCCGTGCTGAATATTTCCCCTTCCCTATGTGCCTCGACACTTTGGAGTATGTCTTTAAAAATAACATAAGTCAGGAAAAAGCAAAGAAGCACCCTGTTTTATCCTCCACAAAAATTACAAAAAATATAGGCACAACATATGAACCGACATCTATCGAACAATGGCGCAGCTTCTCCACTCCTGTGCAACAAATGGCATGGACAGGATATGATGCACAAACAATTTTAGGGACAGCTCTTTATACAAGTGAAAATACATACGCCCAATCAATCTCTGACATGGTTGCTGAACGTATGTCTATAAATCCAAAAGTCGTTACAACGATACAAGACTTCAATCCATTTACAACTCAGGATGTTAATGCCCGCATGCACCGCAAACTTTGTTTAGATTTGCTGTATAATCTACTGGCACACATCATTACTCCAGATGATTATGAAATTGTAAGCGGCGTTATTGAAAAACAAAATATGGCCCTTATAGAAGGGAAAGTAATGGGATGGTGTATCCCCGCGCTTACCCCAATTAAAGAGCTTATCAGGGAATGTCCCAACAAAGATATGCTGCCTGACCTACTCACACAGGCTATGAAAATGTTCGATAAAGAAATTGATGATATTCCGTGGGAAACTTTGGAATATCTTTCCAGACTTATTTTTTTGCACCGCCGTAAGAATCGCAGTATCACCATGGAGGAGTTGCTTGAAATCACAGCAGAAGATGAAGAACTTTCCTCCATTCACTATAGCTTAAATATCGCGCAAAAATTAAGAAAGAATACCTACTAATATAGTAGTTCCACTTAAGAATAATACATTTTGCTTGAGGAATTTT
>JAGLKS010000041.1 GCA_023140905.1 Alphaproteobacteria bacterium
ATCTCCATTTTCAAGAGCCTGATTGATTTTTTCAATCAAAGGCGTTGTCATATCAATAAACATATACATCATATCGCCTGTGCGCTCATCTAATGATCCAATTTGCTCTATCAGACAGGCTTGGTCAATTGAGGGTGTTTCTACTTTTTTTACAGCAGGCTGCGGCTTTTCCGGTGGTTCTATGGAGGCTATTTGCTTATCAAGCAAGCGCCAGCGTACAAGTAATCCTCTAAGTTGGCCAATAGTTACCGGTTTCAAAAGATACTCATCAAAGCCATAATGCGCATAGTTTTCACGTTGTGTTAATTGCACATCTGCTGTTAGTGCGATAATCGGTAAGTCTTTCTTTACTGAGGTTTTGCCTTCGCGTATGTGGTTGGTTAATTCGTAGCCATCAATGTGAGGCATATGCAAATCAGTAATCAAAATGTTATATTCGCCACTTTCAAGGGCATCGAGTGCTTTTTGTCCGTCACTGACAAAATGTGCCTCGCAATTCAAATGCTCTAATTGACGTCTGAGAATATCACGTACGCCTTCTGTATCTTCCGCGATTAAGAGTTTGGCATCTTCTGCAATAATAGTTTTATGTTGACGTGTTGCACTTTTTACGGCTTCTCCCAAGCCGCGGCGGCCTGCGGGTTTTGTCAGGTAGAGCGCACCTAGAGAATGGAGGCTGTGTGCAAGGCCTATATCATTACGCACAGTATACATAATCATGCCTGTGTAAGGGCGCAGAACCATCATTTCTTTGATAATATCTATCCCTAATCCATCAGGAAGCCCCTGATCAATCACAGCGACATCAAATGGGTGTTGCAGGGCAAGACCCAGAGCTTCTGCACAAGTCCCACATTGTTCAACCCGTGCGCCCATTGATCGTAAAGAAGTTCTAATTTCTTTTGCGCCTTGAGGATGATCCTCAACCGATAAAATTGATATGCCCTCTAAATCGGGTAATTCGACGCGTTCTTCATCCGTGCTGATTTCTTCAGTAGGAATTTCAAACCAAAAAGTTGCCCCCTTATTTTCTTCGCTTATTACTCCGATTTTTCCATTCATCAATTCAACTAACTTGCGCGATATGGATAAACCAAGCCCGGTTCCTCCATATTTACGTGAAGTTGTGTTATCTGCTTGTGTGAAGGGGGAGAATAGTTCCTCACAAACGCTTGATTTTATACCAATGCCTGTATCAATAACTTCAAAGCGTAAGACAAAACCATTATCAGGAGACGGAACGTGTTGGGCTTTAGTGTTGACGCGCACAGTAACGCTTCCTTCATGGGTGAATTTAAGAGCATTACTGCATAAATTCATAATAATTTGGCGTAAGCGTTTGGGATCTCCTAAGATGACAAAAGGCACATCTGTATCAATATCATCTATCAGTTTAACATGTATGCCGCGCACTCTAACGGAAAGTGCTTCTAATATGCCGTATACAAGCAAACGAACGGGGACTTCAAAAATGTCCAACTCCATTGCACCGGCATCCATCTTGGCTACATCCAATATATCATCAAGAATTTCCAGCAAACTACTAGCAGCGTTTTGTGCTGTTTGAACCATATTTGCAATATTCTCGTCAGGTTTTTCTGTAGCGATAAGCTCCAGCAAACCGTAGATTGTTTGCATAGGCGTACGAATTTCATGGCTCATTGTGGCCAGGAAATTAGATTTTTGTTGTGCTAACTCATCAGCTTGTGCAACAGCTTGTTTGAGAGCTTCAATCGTATCTATTGTGTTTTGGTCTTTTTCTGTAGTCATGAATTCTTCATGTATCAATAAAGAGCTTAAGGAAAGGCTTGCAAAGCAGTCAATGCATAAGGTATCACAGACTCTTGACTATCCATAGATCAGGAATAACATCAGGAGAAAAAAATGGGTTATAAAGTCGCGATTGCCGGTGCAACAGGAAATGTTGGACAAGAACTTCTCAATATTGTACATGAACGCAATTTCCCTGCTGATGAAGTGGTGGCCTTAGCCTCCAGTCGTTCAGTTGGTAAGGAAGTCTATTACGGCGATACGCCGATTAAAGTTCAGGACATGGCCAAGTTCGACTTTAAGGGCACTGATATCGTGCTTTCATCTCCCGGCGCTAAAGTTTCTGCGCAATATTCTCCTATTGCAGCCAAGGCCGGTGCTGTTGTCATTGATAATACCAGTCAGTTTCGCATGGACCCGGATGTGCCTTTGATTGTGCCGGAGGTAAATCCTCAAGCTATCAAGGAACACACAAAGAAAAATATTATTGCTAATCCTAATTGTTCAACTATTCAGATGGTTGTGGCTCTTAAGCCTATCCATGAAGCAGCAACGATTAAACGCGTAGTGGTCAGTACATATCAGGCTGTGTCCGGTTCTGGTAAAGCGGCAATGGATGAATTATTCAATCAGACTAAAGGTATCTACATGAATAAGTTTCCAGAGTTTTCTGTTTATCCAAAACAAATTGCTTTTAATACTATTCCGCAGGTTGATGTCTTTATGGATGATGGTATGACTAAGGAAGAATGGAAAATGGTTGTTGAAACCAAGAAAATTCTGGATCCTGCTATTGAAGTTTGCGCGTCTTGTGTGCGCGTTCCTGTGTTTATAAGCCATGCTGAAATGGTTAATGTTGAGATGGAGAATGAGTTATTGCCTAAGGAAATTACTGATATATGGCGTGAATTTGACGGAGTGACAGTGATTGATGTTGATAATGAAGATTTGTCTTACATAACACAAAAGGAAGTGCAAGGCGAAGACGATGTCTATGTTTCACGTATTCGCAAAGACCCAACTGTTAAAAACGGTCTGAATTTCTGGTGCGTAAGTGATAATTTGCGCAAAGGTGCTGCGCTTAACACAGTGCAAATCGCAGAACTTCTGATTAAAGAAGGGTAGATATAAATACCTGAATGCTGCGAGAGTAATAATTTAACAAAGTGATTAATCATTTTGTTAAATTGCGTAAAATATGGGTGTGTAATATTAACTAAATATTCTACTGGAATTAGAGCACGGTTTTAAAGCAACAGGGTTGATTTAAACATCAACATCAAATCCAATATCCAATGTTGGAGCGGAATGGGTGAGTGCGCCAACCGAGATATAATCAACACCTGTTTGAGCGATATTGGCGACATTATTCAAGTTAACACCGCCGGAAGCTTCAACAATTATTTTATTATCTACAATATCAACGCCGCGTTTTAAATTTTCGAGTGAGAAATTATCCAGCATCACAACATCAGCACCACCGTGCTTCAGAACTTCCTCAAGTTGTTCCAGTGTATCAACTTCGATCTCGATTTTAATCATATGGCCGGTATTTTCACGCGCCATATTCAGAACTTCAAAAATTCCACCAGCCGTAGCAATATGGTTATCTTTAATCAATACCGCATCGTCTAGGCCAAAGCGGTGGTTAAATCCACCTCCGGCGCGTACAGCATATTTTTGCACAGCCCGTAAACCCGGCAATGTCTTGCGTGTATCACAAATACGTGTTTTTGTTCCTTGCACAGCCAGAACATAGCGGCGAGTTAAAGAGGCTATACCGGAAAGATGGGTAAGAAAATTCAGTGCTACACGTTCAGCAGTTAATAAAGCTTGCGCCGGGCCGCTTACTATAGCGATGCCCTGACCGGAATCTATAACTTCACCATCTTGTGCAAAAATCTCAAATTCAATATCTGTATCAATGTGATGAAAAGTTGAGAGAGCTAGAACCAGTCCAGCCAACACGCCTTCCTCGCGAGCTTTAAATATACCGCGCATCTCCTCATGAGGAGACAAAGCAGCCGCACTTGTAATATCCAGACCATGTCCCAAATCTTCTTTTAAGGCATTGCGCACCAGCTCTTCAATAAGAATAGAAGGAAGTTGCATCAATCTAACTCCTTGTTAATTACTATATATAGTAGATTAGCTTAGTTCCAGCATCCGGTCTACAGGGTGTTTCGCACGCTCAAGGATATCAGGATCAATCAGAACTTCAGGTGCTTCATTTTGAAGAGCTTCCAGAACGTTTTGCAAGGTAATACGTTTCATATGCGGGCAAGCATGGGGCATGTTTAGCAACTTAACATCAGGATTACTTGCTGCAACGTTATCGCTCATTGAGCGTTCAGTAACCAACATAGCAGTCTTAGGCTGATGTTTTTTGATATAATCATCCATCTGTGCTGTGGAACCGGCATAGTCGGCTTGTGCCATAACTTCCGGTTTGCATTCAGGGTGAGCCAGAACAACAAGACCTTCATGTGTGTTGCGTGCATCAATAACATTTTGCGCACTATATAGCTCGTGAACTTCGCAACTGCCTTCATAAATGATGACATTCACATCAGTCTGTGCAGCAACATTTTGTGCAAGATATTGATCCGGCGTAAAAATAACGCTGTCATGCCCTTCTTTTTTCAATGCATTGACAATTTGCAAAGCATTAGAGGACGTACAACATACATCTGATTCAGCTTTGACCTCAGCAGATGTATTCACATAAGTAACAACCGGAATGCCCGGATATTTTTCTTTAAGGTCGCGCACGTCTTTTGCTGTAATAGAATTAGCCAGAGAACAACCGGCTTTAGGATCGGGAATAATAACTTTTTTATCAGGGCATAAAATCTTTGCTGTCTCAGCCATAAAATGCACGCCGCATTGAACAATGATATCTGCGTTTGTCTGTGAGGCTTTTCGTGCCAGCATAAGAGAATCACCAACTATATCGCCAATGCCGTAAAAAATATCCGGTGTCATATAATTATGCACCAGAATAGTAGCGTTTTTCTCTGCTTTCAGGCGGTTGATTTCATAGATATAAGGTGCAATCTTTTCCCACTGATCTTTATTATATTGGGAAGAGAGCTTTTCATAAACCGGTGCTGTAGCATTAGCAACTTCATTCGTATACGCAAGGTTTTGCGTGCTCATATTTTTAACTTTCTCTGGCAAATATATATTTTGAGAACCCTATACTTCATGTTCAGTGCAGATAGGTCAAGGCTCATATAGATAATATTGATAAAAACGGGTCATTAAATCTTTTTTTGCATAACCAAAAGCAGCCCGCTAGAAATAATTATTCCCGCACCTATAAGAAGCCAAGTGCCGGGGACATCTCCAAAAACATAATAACCAATAATAATTCCAAAAATCATTTGTGTGTATTGTGTTGGAGCAACAGCAGCGTGTGGGGCAATTCGAAATCCATGCGAAACGCAGCTTAGGGCCAGAAGAGTTGTTATCCCGACCAAAATAAAAACAGGGATGTCTTCTGTGGAAGGTAAAGGGACATAGCCATGCGTATATATTAATATCGCCGGAACGGTAATCAGGGCAGGGTAAAAAGACAGAGTTAGAATGTGGTCACGTTTATCAATAGGACGTGCGAGTAAATTTGTTATAGTGCAGGCAAATAATACACAAAAAGCGTAAAAGATCTGTGGTGTGAATATGGAGACATCTTTATGAAAAGCTACAATAATTCCGGTAAATCCTAAAATAATAATTTGCCAGTGCCGCTTTGAGACAGGCTCTTTATACAAAGGAATAGCGGCAATTGTAATAAGCATTGGGTTCAGAAAAATAATTGTATATAATGTGGCCAGAGATAAGCTGGTAGACAGAGCTGAAACAGCGAAACCGGTGGTTATGAGCATAAAAATTCCGCGGGCAATATGGATAACGGGTTTATGTGTTGTAAGCGTTTTATTTACACCCGCGAATAAAGCGTAAATTGTGCCTATGATAAGTATAATCAAATAAATCCAGAATATAATAGTCGTCACATCATAGTGATCGCCCATCCATTTAATGCAAGCATCAGAAATGGTGAAACAGTTAAAACCAATGAAAGCCAGAAGAATTCCCTTTTGCGTATTGCTTAAACCCATTAACATTGCTTTCTGTAAGAGACAGTCAAAATAGACAATAAAGACGCGCTACTCTAAGAGGTTTGAATGATAAGTACAATAGTTGTTGTAGCTCTTAGCGGGGCTGTAGGCGCAACAATGCGCCATACTGTAAATGTTGGAGATGTGCGTTATTTTGGGCATGGTTATCCATGGGGGACAATGATTGTTAATATTGGGGAACGTGGTGCAACTTCTCAGGCTCTTTGCTATTTATTCGGATCTGTGATATTGGGCATTCTGGCTTTAATTGCAGGACGTTGGATTATGCGGAGTATAGCTTCATGAGTGATATATTGCCCCCACGCTTTATCACGGTAAAACAAGATGATGACGGACAGCGCCTTGATCGCTGGCTTAGGAAATCTGTGCCGGAATTATCTTATGTGCTGGCGCAAAAGCTTTTGCGTAAAGGGCAAATCCGTATCAATGGAAAAAGAGTTAAGCCGGATACTCGTATTGAAGCCGGGCAAAAGGTTAAAATCCCACCATCAGCATTTCAACGTCAAGACGGCAAACCATCACGTATACCCTTCAAACCTAAAATCACCGATAAAGACCGGGCCTTTATGCGCTCATTAGTGATTTATGAAGATGAAGACATAATTGCGCTTAATAAACCATATAATCTGGCTGTTCAGGGTGGTACAAATACAAAGTATCATATTGATGGTATGTTAGAGGTTTTTAAGAATAAAGAAGGTGTTGTTCCTCGCCTTGTTCATCGTCTTGATAAAGATACAAGCGGCATTCTTCTTCTTGCACGTTCAGCAAAAGTAGCCAGAGCTTTGGGTGAAAATTTTAAAAGACATGATATACGCAAGATTTACTGGGCGGTTGTTTCTCCTGTGCCGGAAGTTTTTGAAGGCACAATTAAAGCACCAATTCTCAAATCCGGTGGTGATTATGAGAAAATGGAAATTAATGAGGAAGAAGGCAAAATCGCTGTTACCGAATATGTGGTCATAGAAAATGCCGGGCGTGAAGCTGCTTTTATTGCATTCTGGCCGCGAACAGGGCGAACTCACCAAATTCGCGTTCATGCAGCTAAAGTGCTTGGGTGCGGAGTATTGGGAGATCGCAAATACAGGGCAACTAAAGATGAAGAAAGTAAGCGTATTGAGGCTGATTTAGTTGGAATGGATATAGTAAAACGTTTGCACTTACATGCACATCGTTTGATATTACCGCATCCAATAAAATCCGGTCATATGCTTGATATCGTTGCTCCGCTTCCGGTTGATCTAGTGCGTAGCTGGAAAGCATTGGGCTTTAATCATAAATACAAGCAAGATCCTTTTGAAGAGCTTGATTGAGGACGTATGCTCTCTATAATAGAGCGCGAGTTTACAGTCTCGTATTCATATCTATAACAGGCAAAATAGAAAGATAAAATGAATGAGCGAAGAATCTTACCTTCTTGAGCCAAAAGATAAAAAACATAAAGCACTCTATCAGTGGTTTATGGGCATAATGAAAATATGTTTTTTCTTTTGTGCGTTTATTTTGGTTATTCTGACAGTATTAGCCAATATGGGAGGGAGTAATGAAACCCTGCATGATGGCGTGCGCAGTTTTATTAGCGAGTTTGTCGGCAGGCGTCCGGTTACGCTGGGGAAACTCAATTATATGGGGTTCTTTCCTACAGTTCGTCTGGACGTTGAAGATGTAAACATTTATGCAAAATCAGAAGAAGATGTTGCGCTAATCAGTTTAGGAAAATTGCGCTTAGCTATGCCGTTTTTTGATGTTGCAACAAAAACGCCACGCATAACTGAGTTCTATGCAGAAGATCTTAGTGCAATTAAAGGTGTTTTTATGCCTCATGAATTTATCATTGAGAAGGCGTTTATTGATTACGATCAGGAAGGTACAGAAGCAATCCTGCGTGCAAATGGTAAGATAGGACTTCAAAGCTGGAATTTTGAAGCGGCTTTGGAAGCTCAAACAAGAATAGGCCGGACATCTTATATCCTCGCACCAAAATCGAATTTTGTATTTGATTTGGCAGATTTTCATATAGAAGGTGTATACGATCGTATATCTTCCCGCCATTTCAAGGTCGAAAAACTGGAAATTCGTAGCAATGATAAAGTTATTAGCGGTGATATATCGGTTTTAGCACTGAGTGATGAGATGGTGAAGCTCAAAGGGACACTAAGTTTACAAAACGGACAAAGTATTTTAGAGCCGGATCTTATTATTGATATCTCACATAAAAATGGTGCACCGATAAATATATCAGGTGAATTAAAAGCTGAGAAACTGGTATTGGCTGATGTTCTGGGACCGCAAAGCGTATTCAGTATTTTAACTCGTATGCGTAAGTTAGTCGGCTATGATGGTGTCGTTCATCGTATGGACGGCTTTTCTGCATTTCTAGGACCGCATGATCTGGATTTACATGTGTTTTTGCGCAATGTTGATGCCGGAAATACATCCTATGATTTTCTGGAGTTTGATTTATTGCAAAAAGCAGGACGTTTGCGTTTTAGCGCTATAACAAGCAAAGACGGACGTCAGCTTATGCCTGTAATAATGATGCTTAAAGATTCCGGGAACCGGAATATAATTTCGATTATGCAAGATGGTGTGATAGATATTCCTTTTGTGCAGCCGTGGTTTAAGCATTTACCTACTATTCTTTCCGGTAAGCAAAGCATTCATTCGAGTTGTGGTATTACTGTCTTATCCGAAAATGAAGAGGCTGGGGGATATAATATTGAAGCTCTGGCTTTGGATACAAAAGAGGGAATGATTACGGTTGCGCAAAGGTCTTTAGCTAAAGATCAAACGCCGTTTGACTGGAATCTTGTAATGTCTGAGGAAGTTTCTTTACAAAAAACAGATTTACCGGAAAGTCTTTATAATTTTGTAAAAGGAAGTCTTGATGCTGTAGGAGAAAATGTGCCATGTGCGCCTTATATTCTTTTGCGGCAGCCTTCTGAATCTGAAGAAGAATTTCAAAAAGCAGAATTTCAAAAAGGAATAGACTGATCTATGAAGCGTTTTTATAAGCTGGTTTCCCATGAGGAAAACCCGGAAGGCTGTGCGATATTGCTTGATGGCCGGGCCGTGAAAACGAAGTCTGGAGCATTGCTTTATGCACAGAATGAAGAGATTGCTAACGAAATTGTGCGCGAATGGGCAGGGCAGGGCGAAGAAATTAATCCTGATACTATGCCTTTTACCCAGATATTAAACACGCGCATCGATCAAGTGTCCAAGAAACGTGAAGCTATGAGCGTCACAGTTCTAAAATATATAGATACGGATTTGATTTGTTATCCGACAGATATGCCTCAAGAACTGTATGAGTTGCAAGAACAGCATTGGGGGAAATGGCGTGAATGGATAAAAGAGCGCTTTGGTTATGATCTGTTTGTAACAACAGGGCTTAATGTACTGGAACAAAAGAAAGAATTGAAAGAAGCTGTGACCGGGCATATTGATGCTATGAGCGATGATATCTTTACCCTGTTACAAGTTGTTGTACCACTATCCGGCTCTCTGGTCTTGGGTTTAGCTCTTATAGAAGGGCAGGCAAGGGCTGATGAAATCTTCAAAGCATGTTTTGTTGAAGAACACTATAAAGATGGAATTTATATGGTCGATGAATATGGTCGAGATCCATTAAGCGAGCATAAACAGCAATCTTGTTTGCGTGATTTAGAAACATGCGAAACGTATCGTAGACATTTAACGTAATGTTGGAAAAGGCCTGTTTTTAAGGGGGTTCATAAAAAAACTAATTTAGTTTTTGCTTATTTTCGATAAGGCTAAAAAGGATAAATGCTACGCTAAGGAGCGCATAGCAACTTCCTGCGATTATCAGTGTTTTATCTATGCCGTAAGCAATGTTAAATGCAATAGCAAGAGAACTGCCCAGAACACCGGCAGCGCCATTAATTCCCCAAAACCATGCTGTAGATCGAGCGTCAAATAATTCAGCGATACGTAGACCTGTCGGGAAGCCAAATCCCATTAACAAACCAGCAGGAGCCATAACGGCGATGCTTACAAATATTCGCGATAGGATATCTATTTCTGCATAATCATGGAATAAGCGGGGCAAGATTAATGACATAGCCACACCATAACTAAAAACGCTTAAACACCATAAAATTTGGCGGGGCAATGTGGTTAGGGGAATCTTCTCAGATAAAAAGCTCCCTATCCCTGCGGAAATAATCAAGCTAAACAAAACTACACTAAGGCCATATATAGGATGGCCTAGAAACACACCAAGAGCCTGGAGAAGAGATACTTCCATAAACATAAAACCAAGTCCGATTAATATAAAATAAAGTGTCCCTGCGATAATAAAAGGCTCAGTTTTATTCTCAATGGTTTTGAGCAAAGGGCGAATAATCACAAAAGCAACCATAAAGGCGGAAAACAGGATAATCATATATAAATTAAACGTGGCTTTTGCTTGTCCCAATCCAACATAATAAACAACCTCATCTTGCATTTTGATAAGCTTATATATCTTGAGCGGGTCGGTTATACGTGCCTGATTGAAGAAAAACGGACGCATATCTGTGGACGGAGAAATATCAAAAAACTGTTTATCAGAGATATCATTAATTTCTTTAATGGATTTGGCCTTGATTAAATCTGCCAGCAATCCTTCCGGTGGGATTTTGTCAGGCATAAGGATAATATTGAATTGTTTTTCATTGGCTGTGCGTTCTAATGCAGCAAGTTGTTTCGGCGTAAAAGGAGATTTGCAGATGACCAATGTTGCAATCAGATCAGAGTTAAACACAGCTATATGTTCAGCCGGGTTCTCGATACCCATATTAAATAAACTCGCCATAGCCATGCTCAAAGCGCGGCCCGTATCATCTTGAGCATGAGCTGACCAGCGGCTGACAGTAAAGACACCCTGCGGGCTTAAATCTTTCATAAAGATATTCCAGGCTTCTTGCGTGTATAGCCCGTTTTCTGACAAAGCAAAAGCACCTGCTCCCGTAGCAGCCCATGTGTCAATCAGGCTCATTTGCACAATATCGAAAGTCTCGTGATTTTTTCTGAACCAGCTTCGGGCTTCTTCATTAAGTATGGTTACACCAGATAGATTATATAAATTTGCATAATCCCGGTACTCCGGGTCATCACGCAGTAAACGAATTTGCACAGGATTAACATCCAGTGCTGTGACTTCATTTACACCAAAATATTTCGCCGAGAGTAAATCGCGCCCTCCGCCGACACCGATAATAGCGCCTTTATGCAAGTCAGGGAGCGTGTAAGCAATATTCGTAACATCATATTCAAGATAGCGGTGTTTGGAAAGATCACCATCAAATTTCATGATCGGTGTTCCCGCACAGCCATCAATTAGCAACATCTTAAACGGAAGCTTTGGTTCTTCAGGAAAGAGAGGAGATGGACCCCATGAAAAAGGGCGCTTGGTTTCTTCTTTCATTACCGTAACGCGGGAAATAGAGTTCCAGTCCTCATAATCAATCTGCTTAGCCGTGACGACTTTATCTTTCATATAACGCGGCGATAGAATTGGGTGAGGAAGAACAGCATTAATAAGCCCTAGCCCTGTTCCAATGACAGCAAAAATCAGGGCGGTGTTTTTGATATGAAGAGTTTTGTAACCAAAGGCAATGGTTTTTGGTGCATCGTTTTGAACCGGAAAGACTAGAGCGCCCAGAAAAGTAAGCCCTGATAACAACAACAAAGCAGAGGGCGTGTCTATCATCTCCATCAAAAGCAAAGCTCCCAGACAACCAATTCCGGCTCCAGTCAGATCAGCTCCGTAGACTTTGCCAATAGAAAAAGGTGCTCGCGTTAAACAAATAGTGATAGCAACTCCGGCGTGATAATAAGCTAATCCGCAAATAATGGCATTAAGAGGTAATGTTGCAAAATTTTGTTCATTTCCGTTTGAAAAAATAGGGATATAAAGCTGTGTAAGCAAAGCTGCAATTATATAAAAGCCAAAGCCTATCGTATATTTTCGGGCTATAAGGCCATAATTCCGGCGCTGGCTTTTTTCATCACCACGATGAACTTTCAACGCTCCAAGCGTTAAACCAAACATAGCCATGCTGATTACCAGAAAAGATAAATGATACCATGATGTCACAGAAAACAGGCGTGATTGCAAAATTTGCAAAGCCATAACGATAGAGGAAATAAGAAAGACTCCGGCATAAAAGCGAAAAGCTTTATTTTTCATATACGCATTTATATGCATTTCACCCATTTCTTTTGTTTTTAGAGTTGATCCCGAAAACTGCTAAAACACAACCTGTTATGCAGCGTATTAAGACATATAAAAAGACAGGAACAAATGTAATAACACCGACAATATGAATATGGATTTTGTTTTGCTCGAAAATTAACTCGCCGCAAATCTCGAATATTTTTGACAAAACCCGCATGTGTCCTTTTTTTAGTGCGCTGCTTACAGCTTCCATACATGTGTCTATTGGCTGATAATCAATAGTGACCAGCATATATAATAATCCGGCAAAACCGGTAATGACCAAAAACAGATTAGCACGCCAGAATGTTCGGATCATATAGGTTGTATGGTATATAACCAGATGGTTCTTTATCTTTTTCCCTCGCACACGATACGTATAAAGCAAACCTAAAACAAAAATACTGAGCATCAAGGCAAAGACGCTAATCGGTCCGACAGGTACGAGCGCATATAAGAGTGAAACGCAAAAAACAATATAAAAGACAGAAAGAAGAAAACGCCCCAGATAAGAGGGAAGAGCTTTACATTCTTCATCTGCTTTTTGTTTTATTGCAGGAAAGTTTTTGGTTGTGTTTTTATTGTTCATTATCTTTATTCACAAAATTTTCTAACATATCTTACCCCAGCTCTAGCGTCGGGAAAAGAGGCGTTCAATTTCTTTTAATGAAAGCTGGATATAAGTAGGTCGTCCATGATTGCATTGTCCGGATAAAGGCGTAGCTTCCATCTGACGCAGCAAAGCATTCATTTCTTCCGCATTTAAACACCGCCCTGATCTTACAGAGCCATGGCAAGCCATTGTTGCCAGAATATAGTTGATCTTTTCTTCTAAAAGCGTGGTTTTATCGTATTCTTTAAGATCATCCAGCAAGTTATAAAGCAGCTCTTTTGTATTAACCCGTCCGGCAAGCAAGCCGGGAACGCTTTGCACAGCCACAGCACCAACACCAAAAGGTTCTATATCCAGCCCTGATTTGGCAAAAGCTTGGGCATGTTCTAATAATTGAGCGGCATCGCTTTCTTCCATCTCGATAATATCAGGCGTAAGCAGCCCTTGCTTTTCTATACCATTTTCTTCCATCTGTGCTTTAAAGCGTTCATAAACCAGTCGTTCATGTGCAGCATGTTGATCGACAATGACAATGCCGTCTTGTGTTTGTGCGATAATATAATTTTCATGAATTTGCGCACGCGCAGCTCCAAGCGGATAGTTTTGTGCTTCTTTTACATATTCTGAATCAAACTCAGCTTCATCTATATTCTCAATTTTAGCTGTAGGTTCCAAATCATAAGAGACTTGTTGAGGTTCATATAAAGCTTGATTAGCTTTCTGTATATGGTTAGGCGCATAATTTTGCGCATATCTGTAAGGCACAGGACTTGTTTTTCCACGGTGAAGAGGAAGAGCCGGGCCGGATATGCTGGAAGAACCATCATTACGATGCAATGCATCAAATGTTTGTTCGCCAATCGTACCGGCGGTTTTATACCCGCCTTCCATAATAGCATGTTTCAACGCTCCAATAATCAAACCACGCACGAGCTGAGGGTCACGAAAACGCACCTCTGCTTTGGCAGGATGAACGTTAACATCGACATCTTCAGGAGATAACTCTAGGAACAGAGCAACAACCGGATGGCGGTCACGATGCAAAACATCGGCATAAGCTGCGCGCACACAGCCATGAAGTAAACGGTCTTTAACAGCTCTGCCATTAACAAAAAGGAACTGATATTGTGCTGTACCTCTGTGATATGTAGGTAATCCGGCATAACCTGTGAGCTTAATTCCCTCACGTTCAGCTTCCAGCTTCATGGAGTTTTCGCCAAAATCCCGTCCTAATAATGAACTCAATCGAGTTTGTAAATCCAGTACAGCACTTAAATTTAATTTGCGTGAACCATTATGGGTCAAGGTAAAAGCAATATTGGGATAAGCCATAGCTAAACGGTTAATGACATCTTTTACGGCAGTATATTCGGAGCGTTCACTTTTAAGAAATTTAAGGCGTGCCGGTGTGGCGTAAAATAAATCAGCTACTTCAATGCGTGTGCCTTTAGGGTGAGCACAAGGACG
>JAGLKS010000042.1 GCA_023140905.1 Alphaproteobacteria bacterium
ATGGACTGCGCACCGGCATCCAGGCTGTTCTCAATCAGTTCCTTGACCACCGAGGATGGCCGCTCGACAACCTCACCGGCTGCGATCTGGTTAATTAGTGTTTCTGGTAAATATCGAATATGCATAAGAAAACTATACTCATTTATCCGTATTCATAAATACTGGATTTTAAAAATTTCTCAAACTATTCTTTGAAAATAGTGCCAAGAGTTTGCGTTTCATCAAACACAGTGTTTTCCAGGATAGCACCTGTAAAATCTGCCCGTCGCAGATCAGCTCCTGTCAAATTCGTTCCTGTTAAATCAGCCCCCATAAAAAGGCAATCGCGGAAATCACTATATTGGAAATCACAATAACGTAAATCAGAGTCGCTTAAGTCAACACGTTGCAGGCGGTTTTTTAATGTGCCTTCGAATAATAGGGGATTTAATCGTGCATGGCGCATATGGGCTCGCGTCATTTTTATATTTTTTAGAGATGAGCCGCGCAAGTCAATATTGTCCATGTGGCAATCACGAAAATCCGATTCATCGAGTTGTGCACTTTGTAAAGAAGCATGATTAAGATCCATTCCGACAAAAAACGAGTTTTTTGAGCAAAGGGCTGTCAGCGGGTATAACCGTAAATCAGGAACTTTACGTAGATCATAACCGGAGAGATCCATCCGAGAACCCTGCTTGCCAACAGTTTTTATCCATTTCTGATGTGCTTCAAGTTGTTCAATTAAAGCTTGTTCAGGGTCTTCCATATAATGCCCGGCATTATCATCACTTAAGGTATTTGTATGATCAATGCCGAAATGCTCGGTATTATCCATGTTTATACCGGAAATGACGGCATTTTGCATATTCGACAGAGTTAGGTCCGAACCGGTAAAATCAGCATTGCTTAAATTAGTTCCAGAGAAGGTTGCTTTAGTCATATCAGCATCATGTGAAATAACGCTGGAAAGATCAGCTTCTGAGAAATCTGCATTCCGTGCGCGTGCTCCAGAAAGATCAGCATTAGTAAGGCGTGTTCCGACCAGCAATGTTTTTGCACCACTTCCAGCTTTCCTAACACGTGTAACTAATGCGCCGCTTTCACTTTTTTGCATGATTTTTCCTTCACGCATATCAGCTTGTTTAAGAATAACGTCGGAAAGGTTTGCGCCTGATAAACTAGCACCGCGTAAATCTGCACGCGTTAAATCAGCATGGGAAAAATCGCTATTGCGTAAATCACATCCAAAAAAACAAGCATTGTGAAAAACACATGAAGACAAGTCAGAAACAATCAATGAAGAGCCGGTAAAATCTGCTTGTGAGAAATTTTCTCTTCTGAAATTTAATCCAGATAAATTCTTGTATTTCAAAATTGTACGCAAACCACCAAGCTGGCCGCGCAAATACATGGCGTGCTTTTCTATAACCTCATCTAATTCATCTTGCGTAAGAGGTGGTAAGAAATCAGGCTGAGGTATATCAGTTATTTGAATTCCTGGTAGGTCGTCCAACATGAATAACACGCTATCTTTACAGAAATGTTAAATAGATAAGCAGTGTATAGTAATTCGACCTAAGAATAATACATTTTACTTGAGTAATTTTCTTGATTATCTGCGCATAA
>JAGLKS010000043.1 GCA_023140905.1 Alphaproteobacteria bacterium
TTTCATCACCGTAGCTACGGCTATGTTTCAGAAATTACACTTGATTCTCAAAAAAATTCGTTTGCGTAATTCTGTATTATTCTTAAGTCAAATTACTATAACAACAGGTTTTGCTAATTTGCCATTCCTCATTTTACGACATTTTCTTTGTAATCTCTATAAGATTCTGTGTTGATGCGTCCATTGTGTCATTCTGGCAGTCATGATTTTTTTCTGAAAGAGAAGGGATAATTTGCTGCGCTAATATTTTCCCTAGCTCTACGCCGCATTGATCGAAACTGTTAATATTCCACAAAATACCCTGCACAAAAATCTTATGCTCATACAAAGCAATCAGCATACCCAAGCTATAAGGCGTTAAGTTTTTTAGTAAAATAGTTGTGCTAGGGCGATTTCCCTCAAAAACTGTATTGGGATTGTCACTATCTTTCCCGTCCATCATAGCTTTGCTCTGGGCAAAAGCATTAGCTAGAAGTTTTGTTTGGTGATCTCCCATAGGGGCCTGACTATTAACAAAAGCAATAAATTCACAAGGTATAATCGTTGTGCCTTGATGTAGAAGCTGAAAGAAAGCATGTTGCGCATTTGTGCCGGATTCTCCGAAAATAACGGGACCTGTAGCATAAGGGACGCGGCGTCCTTGTCTGTCTACTGATTTGCCGTTTGATTCCATATCAAGTTGTTGCAAGTAATCGGGGAAACGGTGTAAATACTGATTATAAGGAATAACAGCCAATGTTTCATGTTTGAGAAAATTGCGGTTCCACATTCCAATTAACCCCATTATAACAGGTAGGTTTTCTCTTAATGGAGCGGTTTTGAAATGCTTATCCATAGCATTGGCACCGCATAATAATTCTTCGAATTGTTCAAAGCCTAAAGCAATGCATAGAGGCAGACCAACAGCAGACCATAGCGAAAATCGTCCTCCTACCCAGGGCCAGATTGGAAAAATATTATCTTCTTTAATGCCAAATTCTTTTGCAAGAGTAGCGTTTTGGGAGATAGCAACAAAATGATCTCCAATATCCGTTTTTCCAATTTCCCGGTAGAGCCATTCCCGTGCACTATGGGCATTGGTCATAGTTTCTTGTGTTGTAAATGTTTTAGATGTGACAATGAAAAGCGTTTTTTCTGCGTCTATTCTCCGTAAAACCTCATTAAGGTGCGAAGCATCAACATTAGAAACAAAATACAAACTTATATCTTTATCGGTAAAATATTTTAATGCCTCATATGTCATGGCTGGTCCTAGATCCGAGCCGCCAATTCCAATATTAACAATATGAGTAAAGCGTTTTTCTACGCGCACAGCATCACTAAATGCTTTCATTTTTTGGAGTGTATGCTGAAGTTTGCTTGCTTCCTCCTCACGTTTTGCTAATTTGTCACTAAGAATCGTTTTGGTTTTATTTACATCAAACTTTTCAATATACTTCTGATATTCCCTATATGGAATGAATACATCCCCAACTGTAATCTGTTTTTTATCTGAATTTAAATGATCAAGATTTGCAATAATTATTTGGGAATCTTTGATAATTCCAGGCAGTTTTGAAGGATTTT
The DNA here is from genome assembly GCA_023140905.1 of Alphaproteobacteria bacterium. Taxonomy (GTDB): domain Bacteria; phylum Pseudomonadota; class Alphaproteobacteria; order Micavibrionales; family Micavibrionaceae; genus UBA1672. The sequence continues at coordinate 1,567 of JAGLKS010000043.1, forward strand.
CTAC
>JAGLKS010000044.1 GCA_023140905.1 Alphaproteobacteria bacterium
ATTCACTTTCGTTTAGATCTCGGTTTCCTGATTCAATTTTTGCAATATCGAGAATCTCGTTAATAATTTTGAGCAAATTTTTTCCGCTTTTATTAATGTCCTCAGCGTATTCCTTGTACGCATCTTGTCCTAGTGCTCCCATCACTTCTTTTTGCATGATATCAGAAAACCCAATAATTGCATTAAGCGGCGTTCTAAGTTCGTGGCTCATATTAGCAATGAATTCTGACTTTGCACGACTAGCCATATCAGACTGAATTTTAGCTTCCATTAATGCCAGATCTGCTTCTTTACGTTTTGTGATGTCTTCCATAGAACCTTCAAAATAAATAACATTTTGTTGATCATCTGTAACCACACGAATATTTTCACGCACCCATATTTTTTCTTCATCTTTGCGACAAACTTGACTTTCATAGCCAAAAATATGCCCTTGAATTATAAGTGTTTGTGTAAAATCTTCCCGAGATTTTTTGTCTGGGTAAACTGTACCATTAGCATTCTTAATCAATCGCAACATCTCTTCCGGGCTGGCATAACCAAGAATCATGGCCATAGCAGGGTTAGCACTTAAATACATCCCTTCCGGCGTTAACTGATATAATCCCCCCGCAGCATTCTCCACAATTGTACGATATTTCTTCTCAGCTTCAGCAAGCGCACGTTCAACACGACGGCGTTCTTCGACATCTGTTATTGTGCCTACGACACGTAAATTTTTGTTTTCATCCTGCCGAATCATTGATACAGCAAGTTCTACAGCCCGGAATGTTCCATCAGATGTTCGCAAGCGTGTAAAAGATCGGTAAGCTTGTTTTTGTCCCTTGACCAACATTTCAAAGTCATTGCGCTGTTTTTCCTGATCCTGAGGATGAAACATGGAAAATAAATTGCTGCCTCGTGAGCGCTCTATTTCAAACCCCGTTATTTGTTGCCATGTTGTGTTAAGAAACATGACAACACCTTCAATGTCTGTTTCAAAGATAATGTCTCTAACCGAATTAATGATGGCCCGGTTATCACGTTCCGCTAACGCCAAAGCTTCATTCAAGCGAGAACGTTCTGATATTTCGGATTGAAGTTCATAGTTCTTTTGTTCCAACTCACGGTTAATATGAGCTAGCTTACGGGCTTGCTTATTATTATTGCGAACAAATAATGTTCCTATGAATGTTAAGACCAAGCCAAAAAACAAAATGACGTAAGGAATTTTTTCTAGAAACGCAACATTCTGCTTCTTAGAAAATTCCATAATAATGTTCCACTCACGATCCCCGACATATAGGCTGTAGTTTTGCTGTAACTTTTTATTACTTCCACCGTAAATCCATTTTTTCTCCTTCACATTACGGGTCATGTGAAACAAACGTTGATTGGATTCTTTGTCACGAATCGAAATTCGAAGGATAGAATCGTCTTCGAAAATTATATTCTCATCAAAGAGTAATGCTGCACGGCTAACCCCGATAACCATTCCCTTTTTAGTGTCATTCATTTTAACCGTTTTAAAGAAAACGAAAGAACGAGCTATAATTTTAGGAGTGTCATTCTTTTCATCTTTTTCCAGATAGTAATCCATTCCATCAAAATCTGAAGAAATTCGTAAATCCTCTTCTTTAAATGTACCATTTTGAATAAGGCGGCTAACAAATTTCTGATCGGGCACAAGATAATATTGTGCTTGTTTTTTTTTGTTGCTTTTGTTTTCCGATATTGTCCTGTATTTCCACACACCAGGGCTTTGTTCATAAAGCCATAAGAGCTGATCAAAATAGTTTAAATTAGAAATATTGTGACGGATACGCGTTACTAGGAAATCTATGTCATCCGTTTCGGACAAATCAATAATATTAGCAACAAGGCGCATTGAGTTTTCAAGACTGGAAATACTGCTAGTTAATGCATTTTCAGCTTCACTGGACGTGCGCTTGTATTCTTCCACCGACATTTCATTAATGAAATAGCTAAAAATAAGAAAGGCAGTGACTGTAATAATTATCCCGTTCAAAAGAACCATAGCCTGAGCTAAGCCTGATGTCATCCATACAAGTTTCTTTTTATTATATCCATTTTTCTGCTGAGTTATGATTCCCATATTCTTCAGTTTCACTAGATGTTTGGATAAAGATTATAACATTCTTATAATGTTTCTTGCCCCTGATACACAGTGGTCATAAGTATAATACCTACGTGCCCTTTGTAACAATAGAGGAAATAAACAAACGTGAAATTCTCCAATAAAATCCCATATTTTTATGCTTTTTACGCTTGACGCCCTGTGCACAAAAGCATAGCCTCTTTTTTGTGCAGCAAATTTTAACCTGAAAGAGGTGTGCCATGTCAGAAGACAGCAATTTTATACCATCATTTTCAAATGAAACTTTATTTAGTTTGATGGAAAATTACCAAGGAATGCCAGATGCTTTTCAGGGGTTCGTTGATGTGCAGATTAAGAGTCTTCTTTCTATAAGCAAAGTGCATCAATCTTCTGTTGATGATATAAATAAAATCGCATTTCATCAGCAAAAAGTTTTTTCTCAGATTATGGAAGATACAACGACACTTGCAAATGATATGTTCAAAAGTGCAGACACTCAAACTGCATTGCAAGTAAGTGCACAAAGCATAGAAAAAAGCTATGAAAGTGCTATGAGCAACGTTAACGAAGTTTCAGAGCTTCTTCGCAAATCTAGTGCAAAAACAGGAAGCATCCTCAGAGAGAATGCCAAACAAAGCATGAGTGAATTGCAAAATATACAGCAAAAAACGAGCAAAGCCTCTTCCTAACTACTATAGAATCCTCTACAATATTTCTTAGCTTTTGCAGAGAATTCTATACCAAGAAGATCGTGAGTTTTTATCCATGTTTATCATATAGCTTATCGTGATATGATTGAGCAAATGTTCGGATTGGCTGAAAATTATCCAAGATAAATATGCTAGCGACGCCTTTGATGACGGAAACGGTTAAGGTTGCCTATGAAGTTTTGTTGATCCCGAATTTACTGAGCATGAAATCTGGGAAATCAGTAAGGAAGAATGGTTGCAAGACTAAACAGCTAGTTTAGTTTTTTTGAATACAAGACAAAGAGTTTTTATGCAAGATAAGCAACGCTATACGATTGATGACTTGGTTGAAGTTGTGAAAGATCTCAGAACACCTGAAACAGGGTGTCCGTGGGATTTGGAGCAAACATTTGAGACAATCCTTCCATATACGCTCGAAGAAGCATATGAAGTAGCTGATGCGATCGATCAAGGAAATATGCAAAATCTGTGTGAAGAGCTGGGAGATTTGCTTTTTCAGTCAGTCTTTCATGCGCAAATGGCAAGCGAAGCTGGATATTTCACATTAGATGATGTTATTCACGATCTGACCGATAAAATGATTTCCCGTCATCCGCATGTATTTGGAAATAAAACAGCGCATAGCTCAAGCGATGTGAATGCCATATGGGATATTCAGAAAAGCAAAGAAAAATCACATGATGCAATAGAGGTTTCAAGCGCATTAGATGGTATAACTCGGACTCTCCCCTCACTTTTGAAGGCACAAAAACTTCAGAAAAAAGCGGCTAAAGTTGGGTTTGAATGGGATGGTACTCTTGATGTTCTTGACAAGCTGGAAGAAGAAATAGCTGAAATGCGTGCAGCAATTGCGAATAAAGATAAAGAAAATCAGGAAGAAGAAATTGGCGATATTATATTTCTATTAGCCAATTATGCTCGTATGTTAGATATTCACGCCGAAGAAGCTGTGCGTAAATGCTGCGTAAAGTTTGAGCGCCGTTTTCGTGGCCTTGAAAAAGAAATAGAGGTTCAAGGAGCACGCATGGAAGATGCAACTTTAGAACAGAAACTTAATGCGTGGAATAATCAAAAAGCTAAAGAAAAAAGGAAATGTTCTTAAAGCTGAAAATACAAACTCTAGTTTTCTAATGATACGTATCCAAATTCTTTCACGAATTTTTTTATATTTGAAGGAGGAAGATATACAGTCATAATGATACTGTTT
>JAGLKS010000045.1 GCA_023140905.1 Alphaproteobacteria bacterium
CTTGAGGGCATTAAAAAGGCTGATGTTGTGCTGGTCGGAGTATCTAGAACCTCAAAGACGCCTACAAGTATTTTTCTTGCTCGTCGTGGTATTAAGGCTGCTAATATCCCGCTTGTGCCCGGTGTAGCAGTGCCGGATGAGTTTTTAACGTTAGAGAGACCACTTTATATAGGGCTTAGCGCCGCGCCTGAGCGTTTGAAACAATTACGCCAGACAAGGTTGCGCGCTGATAAGAACGAAGCGGCTGCATTCTCCGAGAACACCTATCTTGATGAAGGGCAGATCGAAGACGAGGTGCGCAAAGCTCGAAGGCTTTTCTCGGAGCATGGCTGGCCTGTAATTGATGTTACCAAGCGCTCAATCGAGGAAACTTCTGCAGAAATTATGTCGTTATTGCAAAGTAAACGCGACAAAGAAGCCAAAAGTAAGCCCACTTGATCTTTGCACGTTGTTACTTCATCGCTACCGTATTAGAATACGCCTACGCTCCTCGTGCCTAGTGCAAAAATAAATTCAAATCACTTAAAACTTTTCTTGAAGACTGTTTTGCAAGCGCCGTGCCAAAAAATATTTTATAATGTGAGGCCTTGATTATTAGGCTCTAAGGCCTTAAACCTCAAAAGGCTATAAAACAAACAAAAGAGTTGAGCAATGACGTTTTCCCCACCGGTTAAAGAGATGATGTTTATCCTTTATGATGTATTTGGTTTCTCTCAGGAGAAGTTGGATTGTGATACGTGCGGGGCAGTGTTGAAAGAGGCGGCCAAGCTGGCTTCTGAGGAGATTGCTCCCATAAACTTAAGTGGAGATGTGCAAGGTGTCTGTCTGGAAGAAGGACAAGTTAAAACGGCAGATGGTTTCAAAGAAGCTTATCAAGCTTATTGTGAAGGGGGATGGAATGCTTTGCCTTTTGCTTCTGAATATGATGGGCAAGGCTTGCCTTGGGCGCTGGCTTTTCCTGTTCAGGAAATGTGGCAGGGGGCAAATATGTCCTTCGGTTTATGCCCAATCCTTAACCAAAGTGCGATTGAGGCGATTAGTGTTCATGGCTCACAAGAGCAAAAAGATCTTTATTTGCCTAAACTGATTTCCGGTGAGTGGACAGGTACGATGAACATCACAGAACCGCAAGCAGGCTCTGATCTAGGTAGTATCGCAACACGGGCACAGTTGCAAGATGATGGTTCTTATAAAATCACAGGGCAAAAGATTTTTATTACTTTTGGAGATCATGATCTCACAGATAATATTGTTCATCTTGTTTTGGCGCGCATAGAAGGGGCACCTGAAGGAGCAATGGGGATATCTATGTTTATTGTTCCTAAATGCTTAAATGATGGCGAGCCTAATAGCGTCAAATGTATAGGATTAGAGCATAAGCTTGGAATACATGCTTCCCCAACTTGTACGATGAGTTTTGATCGGGCGAAAGGCTATCTGATTGGCCGTAAGAATATTGGCCTGAAATATATGTTTACCATGATGCAAAACGCACGTTTAGCTGTGGGGTTGCAAGGCGTGGGAGTAGGTGAGCGTGCCTATCAGGAGGCTTATGCTTATGCACATGAGCGTCGTCAGGGAAAGGCTATCAATTCACAAGAGGAAGGTAATAAGCCCTCTATGATTGCACAGCATCCAGATGTTCGCCGTATGTTAATGGATATGCATGCACGTGTTATGGCTGGGCGTATGATTGCTTATAGCGCGGCTATGGAGTTGGATAAAGCTGTCGCAGGAGATAGACAAGGTGCAAAACACGCTGATTTTTTGACGCCGGTTGTCAAGTCATGGTGCAGTGATGTGGCTGTTGAGGTGGCTTCTATTGGTATACAAGTGCATGGTGGCATGGGGTTTATGCAGGAAAGTGCTGCAGCTCAATATTATCGCGATGCACGTGTTTTACCAATTTATGAGGGGACAAACGGTATTCAAGCCTCGGATTTTGTTTTTCGCAAAGTAGCGCGTGATAAAGCAGCGTTAGCTGGGGCTTATATTACGGATATGCAAGGATTAGTCGAAGACATCTATATCAGTGACCTTCAAAAAGCAACGCAACATATCCTCACTCTTAATGAGGAAGATAAGCGCGAGGAAATGTCATGGATAGCTACACCGTATATAAAGGCTTTTGCTTACATATATGGTGGCGGTCTTATGGCGAAGGCTGCTAAAGCTAATCCTGATTTTATGCTTGAAAGTGGATATACAATTCAGGATCTTTCCGATTTTTATGCAAAGAACATTCTCCCGCTGGGACAAGCTCAGCTAAGAGCTGTTCTATAAGTCAGCTAATTGTAAGTCGGGATAGGGAAAGCTTGTGCCATCTCACGTATTTTCGTGCGTAAAGCATCAAGTTTGTTATCGCTGTCTTTTGCATAGCGCAGTGTTGAATCCATGATGTTTGCAATTTCCCGCGTTTCATCAATGCCCAACCCACGTGTTGATATGGCAGATGTGCCAATGCGCACTCCTTTAGGGCGGATTGGTGTGCCGGGAATACCCGGAACAGCATTCTTGTTTGTAACAATGCCTATGTTTTCGAGAAGTTTCGCGGCTTCCCAACCATCGGTGATAATATCTGTATCAAGGTCTTCAATCGCAGTGACATCAGAAACTAAAACAATGTGGTTATCTGTGCCGTTTGTGGCAAGAGGCCAACCTCGTTTTAGCAATTCTTCAGCCAATACTTTTGCATTATTGCATGTACGTTCCTGAACTTCTTTAAATTCCGGAGTTTTTGCCCGGCGGAATGTTGAAGTATAAGAGGCAATCGTAGACATATTCGGGCCACCTAACATGCCCGGAAATAAAGAAAAGTCAATTTTGTTAAAGCGTCCGGCATTTGGTCCTTTTTCTACCATACCTTCCGGTCTTTTCTCAGCAAGACTTTCGCGGTTATAAACAATCACAGCACCTTTTGTTCCAGCCCATGTTTTGTGAGTTGTGCTGGTTACAATATCAATGCCCTGAAGGAATGGGTTATTCATCAATCCGGCACCGATAATTCCACCGGGGTGAGAAATATCAGCCATACTAACGGCGTTATATTTATTAGCTATATCCGCAATTCTGGCCCAATCGACTTCTCTTGGATAAGAAGAAAAACCACTGACAAGCAGTTTTGGACGAACTTGTTCAACAACGCGTTCCATTTCTTCATAATCGATATAGCCTGTTTCTTCATCAATGCCATAGCCATGAACTTTAAACCAGTCTTTGACAATATTAGGAGAATCGGCTCCATGAGATAAATGGCCATAACCACGTGCAAGGCTGGGTGAAACCATTTTATCTCCCATATTCAAAATACCACCATACACTACCATATTGGCAATAGCGCCAGAAGGGGCTTGAACATTGGCTTCAGCAACATCTTCCATTCCCGGAGCAATAACAGAAATGACTCTATTACATGCTTCCGTTTCCAAAGCATCAGCTTGCAAAACGCCTTGATAAAACCGTCCGCCGCCGGGAACTTGCTTTTTTGTAGGAGGGTAGCCTTCAAAATATCCCCCGGCAAAAGAGGCATCATCGGCATCTCTGAAGGCTGCAATATCTTCCGGGTGAGGGTGGTTCTCTGATGCTATAAGAGTAAAACCTTCGGCATTCTCTTTATGGCGTTTTTGCATTATAGTCGAAATAGCAGGATCAAAATTATCTGAGCGGAATTTTTTTGGCATCTGAGTAAAAGCTCCTAGTGAGTGAAATTATAGTGGGTTCATTTAAGAATAGTACATTTTGCTTGAGTGAAATTACTATACTTCCAAGATAATGATTATAGCCTTATTTATAAGCTTCTGGGTTTTGACAATAAGACATGGCACGGTCACGTAATGAATATTTCTTACTTTCATCTAGTTTACCTTTCCAGCTTCCAAATAATTCAGCCCATTTACGCGCATAACACTCACAATAATCCTTAGGACGGTAATTATAATATTTAACGGCTGTTCCTTTCATACATTTTACGTATTCCATGCCGGTTGTTCCAACAACGTTACGGCATTCTCTACGCGTAATTTCTCCAACGAGAGACATTTTTCCTTTAATAGGACCGCGTTCAATACGCATAGTAAGAAATTTAGCAGCTAAACATTCACAATCAATGACTCGCCTCGCTTCATTATCACCATCGCACCATTGAAAGACAGATTCGGCTTCTTCTATCTGTTGTTCAGTAACATCCTCAAGACCAAGCTTTTCAACATCATCAATAGCGGTTTTCTCTTTATCAATCAAACAAGCGTTTATATTTGCGTCCATAATTTCATCAATGCTTGCAGCACTGCCAAGTCGTACGCGTGTTTCTAAATAAGCTGTTGCTGCGCATTTACAGTCTTTCCTTGCGCTCATTGTTTTGTTATTTTTACATTTTTCGTAAAAATCCTGTGCCTCAACTATTTGTTCATTTGTTGCTGAAGAATAAGACGAAACAGCATGACTATCTTGAGCATATGCTTCATATGCTGGGATTATAAAGAATAAGGAAAAAAGAAAAGAAGTAACAAAAAAGCGCATAGCTCTACCATCCGATTTATATATTTAAAAATACACATACCACAGATAGTCTAAAGCAATTATCTAATAAGGAAAAGAAGCAAAAGTATAAATGAAAGTAACTAGCCTCTCGCTTTTTTCCAAAAACGGAAGACAGAAGCTGAATCCTTAGACGTATTCTCATTCTGTGCTTTGAGCTTTTGCATTTGCGCTTCCAGATCTCTGTTTTTGTTGACGCTTGAGTGTTGCACGGATTCTGAACGTCGTTGCACTACATCGCTGTGTTGTTGCGGTGTTTTAGTTTTTGCATTTTGCATTTGTAAACGTTTTTGCCGAGCACGTTCTGCACGCTCTTTAATTTGCGCACGAAGGTCTTCTGCCTGACGTTGCGAATACTGGCTTGTGATAAGCATCTGAGAAGCTTGTTTCTCCCACTTGTCACGCTGGTCACGAAGATCATCAATTTGATCTTGTGATGTCGAAAGTTGGTTTTCCAGCAATTTAATCTGCATAGCCATGCGTTCTTTTTCCAAAATGGTTTCAAGATCCTGAGATTTTGGTTTGCTTGGTGTAGCTACAGCTGTGGTTGTTGTTGGCTGTGGATTTGTTTGCACAATACCAAATACACGTTCCAGTTCAGATACATCAATAATTCTGCGTTTATTTTGGTCAAGCTCATAGGAAAGCTTTCCGCTATTCATGGCACGCTGAATTGTTGATTTTGATTTCCCCGTCAGGACGGCTGCTCTTTGCGCTCCCACTTTTGCCATGCTGTTCCTCGCTTTGTTTTGTGATTCTTAGAGATGTCATCAGATATATATAAACAATTATCATGCTCGGAAAGGACAGTTCAAGGCTGATTATAAGCTTTGTAGTATCTATCCACAATTCGTGTCAACATGCTGATTGATAAAGAGTTTTTATTTTACAGAACATGAAGTATCGAAACTGTGTGGATAAGAATCGAAACAGCGCTTAATATATTATCAAACGCTGTTTTTTTATTCTCTGATTTATTACCCAGACTAGGATTTTTCTGTTTTAAGCTGTTCATTTACCAAACGAGATAAGCGACTCCATTGTGTGCCGGAAAATAAATGCGCATATATGATAGGGAGCCATCCTTTTTTTCTCCATTCTAAAAATTTCGAATCATCTAGTTCAGCAAGTTTCTTTTCATCAATAATACGAAAACCTGAAAAACTGATTCGCTTATTTTCTTCAATATTGATTTGCGCTTCTTTTTCAATCAGCAGATCGTTCTTTGCCAATTCTTCGCCAAAGGCAAGCGTTTGTTGAGCTGCTGTATGATATGATTTGCAAAACTCAAGAGCATCTTTTGTCAATTGTGTTGGATCACTTTCTTTGTCAAAAAAGGGTTGTTTATCGCTTTGCTCAACAATTTCAGGGCTGTTATCTACACATAATGTATATTGTTTACCACCGGGGACTTCAGAAAAGATAAAAGGATAACGCCGAATATAAGCAGGAATATAGACATCATTCTGCCATGATCCTTTATCATCAACAAACAGGTTCTCATTATCTCGTAATCCCAAAATTGCAACAGGCGTTCCTGTAGCATCAGGGCTAAAAGCGATAGGGAAAAAATGACATATCAAAGGCATTTCTACCATATTGATAGGAACAGCATTCACGGTTTTTGCGAAGCTGAAATTAAAACCTGTTTTTAAAGACAAATCAGCATGCTTTTTTGCATCTAGTGGCATTGGGTTTTTGTAAAAAAGCGGCAAAGAAGGAGATGCTTTATTTCCGGCAGCACCATTTTTTTTATCTTGTGAAGCGTTTTGTTTTGTTTTGTTAGCCATGATGAGATATCCGTTTCCTTTAAAATTAAGCGTAAGACAGTTATTGCGAGTATATGTAAAAAAATCAAGTCGTTTCCCGATGTTAGAATACATATCATTTCAAAAATTTTAAAGGTATATATTTAAGGGTAGATAAAATAATATACCAAAAAATATTGTTAAACGGGTGTTTACAATCTTTCCTTGTTGCAAGAAATCAGATAGTTTGGCCAATATTTAGAAGAAGGAATAGGAGCATATGCGTATAGGAATGGTTGGAACTGGTTACGTTGGCTTAGTCTCAGGGGTATGTTTTGCAGAATTTGGACATACAGTCATTTGCGTGGATAAAGACGAAAGCAAGATTGAGAGCTTAAAAAAGGGCCTAGTGCCAATTTTTGAACCTGGACTTGAGGATTTGCTCAAACGACAAATTGATGCTGGTCGTATTAAGTTTACAACAGATATCTCGGAAGCTGTTAAGGATTCGGAAGCTGTATTTATAGCGGTAGGAACGCCTTCTAAGCGCTATTGCCGCGACGCGGATCTTTCATATGTTCATGGTGCTGCGCGTGAGATAGCGCAAAATCTAAGTGGCTATACAGTTGTAGTAAATAAATCAACTGTTCCTGTCGGAACTGGCCGGGAAGTTGAACGCATAATGCGTGAAGTTGCCCCTGATGCTGATTTTAATGTAGCGTCTAATCCAGAATTTTTGCGGGAAGGCGCCGCTATTGATGATTTTATGCGCCCTGATCGTGTTGTTATCGGTACTTCTTTTGACCGTGCACAAGACGTAATGCGTGAGGTTTATCGCCCGCTTTATCTGAATGAAACGCCCATATTATTCACAAAACGTGAAACCGCAGAAGTTATTAAATATGCGGCGAATGCTTTCTTGGCTACCAAAATCACATTTATTAACGAGATTGCTGATCTTTGTGAGCAAGTTGGCGCAGATGTACAACAAGTTGCCAAAGGTATTGGCCTTGACGGTCGGATTGGAGCCAAATTTTTACATGCAGGCCCGGGGTATGGTGGTTCATGCTTTCCTAAGG
>JAGLKS010000046.1 GCA_023140905.1 Alphaproteobacteria bacterium
CTGCGCTTTTTTGAATCGCAAAACGAATTTCCTAAAAACCGCAAAGGCCGTGTTAATCTTCAGAAAATCAAGGAACTTTTGGAACGCTCGCTTTATGCCGGATATATAGACGTGCCTAAATGGAGCATTTCTTTGCAACCCGGCAAGCATGAGGCATTGATTAGTTTTAAGACCTATCAAGACATCCGGAAACGTTTGCAAGGCACTGCCAAAGCACCAATCCGCAAAGATATTCACACGGATTTCCCACTTCGAGGATTTGTGACCTGTGGTTGTTGCGGTAAACCCATGACATCGGCGTGGTCAAAAGGACGTAACGGGAAATATCCGTATTATTTTTGTCATAGTAAGGATTGTAATGATTACCGCAAATCTATCCGTAAAGAGAAGATAGAAAGCGAATTTGAGGCGTTGCTCACCGATATGTGCCCGACACCTGAACTTTTCTTTATAGCAGCGGAAACATTTACTGACCTTTGGAACATTCGTAAAGTACGCATGAAAGAAGAAGTTGTTTCCATTAAAGGCGAGATCGGGACAATCGAGAAGAAAACGCACCAATTTCTAAACCGGATCGTGGAAGCTGACAGCACGCCTTTGATTACGGCTTATGAGAATCAGGTGCGAACGTTGGAAGAACAACGGATTGCCTTGAAGGAAAAAGTCTCTAATTGTGGTCGTCCTTTGCAACCGTTCGATCAAACTTTTCGAACCGCTATGGAGTTTCTCGGAAACCCGCAGAAACTATGGACTTCTGAACGAATGGAAGACAAGAAAGCTGTCCTTAGACTGGTCTTTGCCGACAAACTCACATACTGCAAGGATGAAGGTTTTCGAACCGCCCAAACTACCCTGCCTATAACGCTTTTGGGGCAGTTGGGGGGTGACAGTTCAGGAATGGTGGGCCAGGCTGGACTTGAACCAGCGACCGATCCGTTATGAGCGGATTGCTCTAACCAACTGAGCTACTGGCCCACGCTTTTGTAGAGTGTTTTTATGGCGCATATCATTCATGAATGCAATATCTTTTCTAGAATCTTGCGCGTCTTTTTGCTATAAAAATACAAAGCTATCTAAAGAAACGAGAGAAAAACATGATCAATCGCCAAACCGTCTCATTATTTGATCCGTATCTAAACCGCAAACGCAAAGCCACATTAGAAATCACACTGACAAACAAAAAAGAATATCTTGGTATCCTAAAAAAAATAGACAGCACAAACAAATCCATTGCACAAGAACAAGGTTTTGAGGGCAAAGACGGGCAGATTTTTATCCTGCATGATAAAGATGGAACATCGATATCTATCCTTGCCGGTGTAAAAGACACACCGACTTATGAAGATGGTGCCAAAATTTATAGTGCTATCGAAAATGCTTTTTCTCAAAACATGCTTAATAAAGTTTGTTTTACCTTTGCTGATGGAACAAAGACAAAACAAGACGCTATAGAGCGCTTATGCATTGGTTGGGGCTGGGCTGCCTATAAGTTTGATTTCTACAAAAAAGATGATCTTGATAAAGCCCCTGCCCTTGCCCTACCAAAAAATGTAGATAAACCCCGTGTTAAGGCATTTGTCCAGAGCGTTTGCCTAATCCGTGATCTGGTTAATATCCCGGCTAATGATATGGGACCGGATGAACTTGAAGAAACAACGCATTTCCTATGTAAAACACACAGCATCAAAACTCTGAAAGTTATAAAAGACAAAGCACTCCTAACCAAAAACTTTCCTATGATCTATGAAGTTGGTAAAGCATCTACCCGCCGTCCTCGCTTATTGGATTTCACATGGGGCAATAGCAAACATCCAAAGCTCACCCTTGTTGGAAAAGGCGTATGCTTTGATACAGGAGGATTAGACATAAAACCTCCCCGTTTCATGCTTACAATGAAAAAAGATATGGGCGGCGCGGCACATGTTCTAGGTCTAGCTCATATAATTATCAGCCTCAATCTGCCTGTGCGTTTGCGCGTTCTTATTCCGGCAGTAGAAAACGCCATATCCGGTGAAGCATACCGTCCCGGCGACATCTTAAAAAGCCGCAAAGGGTCAACCGTAGAAGTTGGTGATACAGATGCAGAAGGCCGCCTTGTACTAGCCGATGCGCTTACCTATGCTTGTGAAGAAGAACCGGAGTTACTCATTGATTTTGCAACCCTTACCGGATCCGCACGCATTGCTTTAGGACATGATTTACCTGCCATGTTTGCAACGCACAAACAAAACGCGTATACCATTCAAAATGAATCAAGTGAGCCGGAAACTGACGACGCATTGTGGAATATGCCGCTATGGGAACCTTATAAGAAAGATATCAAAAGCCCGATTGCAGACATCTCCAGTACAGGAGGAAAAGCCGGAGCCATTACAGCAGCCCTCTTCCTTAGACATTTTACGGAGCTTGAAAACAAAAAAACACCGGAATGGATTCATATGGATGT
>JAGLKS010000047.1 GCA_023140905.1 Alphaproteobacteria bacterium
AATCCAGTAACCGGAATACTGGTCGTGGGTTCTAAGGGGCAGCGATGCGCCCTTTGCGGCCTTCACCGGAACTTTTCTTTATAGCAGCGGAAACATTTACTGATCTTTGGAACATCCGTAAAATCCGCATGAAAAAAGAAGCTGTTTCCATCAAAAGCGAGATTGGGACAATTGAGAAGAAAACGCACCAATTCCTGAACCGGATAGTGGAAGCTGATAGTACGCCTTTGATTACGGCTTATGAGAATCAGGTGCGGACACTGAAAGAACAACGGATCACATTAAAGAAAAAAATTTCCAATTGTGGTCGTCCTTTGCAGCCGTTCGATCAAACTTTTAGAACCGCTATGGAATTTCTCGGAAATCCGCATAAACTATGGGCTTCTGAACGAATGGAAGACAATAAAGCAGTCCTCAGATTGGTTTTTGCAGACAAGCTCCCATACTGCAAAAATGAAGGTTTTCGAACTCCCGCAAAGTCAATGCCATTCTCGCTTTTAGAGGAGTTAGCTACCCCCAAGATGGTGCGGGCGGGCGGAGCGTAAGCGTAGAAATCTACGGTAGAGACTGTGTAACGCACTGCAAAAGTAAATGCAAATACTATGACTAATACAAAAACGATGGCCGCACTATATAGCACGGATAATCAGTGAAGCATTCGTCCCGCCAAAACCAAAAGAATTAGACATGACTGTTGTCACGCTCTTTTCTTTAGCAACTTTGGGCACGAGATCAATGCCCTGGCAATTCTCTGATAGATTTTCCAGATTTAGCGTCGGCGGTAGAATGCCCGTTTGTATAGCTTTGGTTGAGTAAATAGCCTCAACTGCACCAGCTGCGCCTAAAAGGTGACCAATTGCTGATTTAGTTGATGACATGGATAAGCTATCTAGTGAACCATCAAACATACGTTTAACAGCAGCGAACTCCATCGCATCACCTGTTATCGTTGATGTTCCATGTGCATTGATATAATCGATATTTTCTGGATTTAGCTTTGCGCGTTTCAATGCAGCTTTCATTGCACGATAACCACCATCACCATTTTCCGCCGGAGATGTAATATGATAGGCATCACCGGACAAACCATAACCGATAATTTCTCCATATATTTTTGCACCTCGCGCTTTGGCATGTTCATATTCTTCCAGCACAACAGCACCGGCCCCCTCACCCATAATAAAACCGTCTCGGCCTTCATCCCACGGACGAGATGCAATATCCGGCGTATCATTATAATGCGTCGATAGCGCACGCGCTGCGGAAAAGCCTGCAACACCAAGGCGACATACTGCGCCTTCAGCACCACCGGCAACCATCACATCTGCATCATCCAATGCAATAAGACGCGCTGCATCACCGATTGCATGAGTTCCTGTTGCACATGCTGTGACAACAGAATGATTCGGGCCTTTGAAACCATATCTGATAGAAACATGCCCTGATATCAGATTAATCAAGCAGGCCGGAACAAAGAATGGAGATACACGGCGTGGTCCCCTTTCATTCATTAGAAGAGATGTTTTATAAATTTCATCTAGCCCACCTATTCCAGATCCAATTAAAACGCCGGTACGCTCCAGAGATTCATCATCCGTTGGTGCCCAACCGGAATCTTCAACAGCTTCTTGCGATGCTGCCATACCATAGACAATAAAGATACCAACTTTGCGCTGATCTTTTGGCAGCATATAGAGATCGGCATTAAAAGCCCCATCTGTAGGCGTTTCATCTTTTGTTGTTGGAACAACCCCTGCAATTTGGGACTTGATATCAGAAACTTCGAAATGCTCAATTTTTTTGATTCCACTTTTTCCATTGGCAATCGCATTCCAGTTATGCTCTACACCAACACCCAACGGAGAAACCATTCCCATTCCAGTTATCACAACACGTCTCAAATCACTCATACCTCTTTGTCCTTAAAAATTACATAAAAATAAAGGCACACCATTTTTATAGTAGTTTCATTTATACAGTTTACCATTATCTTAGAAAGCATCACAGCCCGCAAGCGGGCTGAAATAACTTTTGTATCTTTATCAAAAATTAATTAAGGCGTTGCTAAAAAAACCAAACACGCCTTACTCCATTATTCATCAGCATTATCTTTAATGAAGCTCACAGCATCACCCACTGTTTGGATATCTTTTGCTGCTTCATCAGAAATTTCAATACTGAATTCCTCTTCAAATGCCATAACCAACTCAACAGTATCTAAAGAGTCTGCACCAAGGTCATCGATGAAGCTTGCGCCTTCGGCTACTTTGTCTTCTTCCACTCCTAGATGCTCAACAACGATTTTTTTCACGCGATCGGCGATATCACTCATGTTCATTCCTTACCTTATCATTTAAAAACTTGTCTTTTTCTTATATAGAACGAGCCAGAATAATACTAGCCCCTTCGACCTGACGCAACGATTTACCATAGGGAAAAGCGAAGATAAAGGGATTTTTTCAAGTAATTCCTGATACCTTAGATGTGGATAACGTTTTTACTTGCTTCTCTCCAACCATAATTGCAGCATTAGCCCCACACTTGCTGTAGCTAAAAAGCCTATAATTAAAGGAAATAACGATCCATTATAAGACAAGCCAATCAAACTACCGATAACTAATGATATAACCGAAGAAACTGTACCAATCACCGCTGAAGCTGTACCGGCAATATGTCCCATTGGTTCCATAGCTATAGCTCTTAAATTCCCCAAAAGCATCCCCATACAGAAAAATATTATGACAGTGTAGACCATAAATAACAGGAAGGAGACAACTGGCTGAATCATACACATCACAATAAATATCGAGGATGTTACAATCATTCCTATAAATGCGTAACGTGTAATTAACTGCATGCCATATTGTTGAATAATGCACGAATTAATCATGGATGCCGCTCCAAAAGCCAAAGCTAAAAAAGAGAAATAAACTGGAAAAAGCTTTCCTGTGTCGTAATATTCATGAAATATTTGCTGAGAAGAGGTGATATATCCTATATCCCCTGCAAACACTAACCCAATACAAATCGTATAAACACATGTTATACGGTGCAGTATTGCTTCACGTATCCCTTGCCAAAGCGTTTTAAAATTAAGTGGTCGGCGCTTTTCATGCGATAGCGTTTCCCGTAAACGCAGATGCATCCACGTTACACCCGTTATTGCAACAAGCAAAAGCACCACAAATATATGACGCCAATGCCCCAATATGAGAATAAGCTGTCCAATACTGGGGGCAATAGCATAAACAATGATAAAAACCCCCATAATAATGGACATAATGCGCGCCATTTCCCGCCCGCTATACAGGTCCCGTACCATTGCCATCGTTACAACTTGAGCTGCTACTGCACCTAACCCCTGAAGCGCACGACCAAAAAGAAATAATGGAAAGTTATCCGCTATTAGCCCGATCACGCTTCCAATACAAAACAAGCCAATACCGACATAAATCACGGATTTGCGTCCGTAACTATCGGAAAGCGGGCCATAAAAAAACTTACCCAGTGTTAGACCTAAGAACATAACACTAATGACATACTGAGTATGATTGGCATTAACGATGTTCATTTCTTCGCTTAATATACCAAGCATAGGTAAAACAGCATCAATGGATAATGCCGATAAAGACATCAGCAACACCATAAGCGCCACAAATTCTTTAAACGGCATAAAATCCTGTGGTTTTTTATGTGCCGCCTGCTCCATTATATCCTCTGGATATAGCTCTTCGCAGGCATGGCCATCTTTTTCAGATACGCTCATTTCATGATTTTGTTTTTTTATGGATTGTACATTGCTCTTCATGGCCCTTTTAGAGCATAAAAGAACGGCTTTAACCAGTTTTAAAATTGCTTGATTTACACGAAAAACATTTTTATTTTTTCTGCCGGAAATTATTTGATATAATCATAAAGATTGAGCTGTAACAACTTGGTTGCCACTGCATATGAAGCTTCGAGTTGCGTCTCCAATTCAGCAATTTTTACAGTAACTTCGGCTAAATCAGCTTCTTTAATATTGCTGATTAAACTATCAAGCAAATTAAGTTCTTCGGTATTATTGTCAATCTGATTATCCAACGTGGTAGCCTGACTGGATAGGATTGTCTGAATTGTATTGATTTCTTCGAAAGCCTCTTTCATCAAATTATAGGCATCTTTCAGCGTGGCCTCATCTTCTGGATCACTCATTGCCAGATTATACGCACGCAAAGCTTTCTCAAAACCGCTACTATCGGCTGTCACACCATATTCAATTGTTAAGCCGGATGATGCCTGAACTTGAGCAATATAGTCACTACCTTGATAATACTCAGTATCCGGTGTTACCAAATCAACTACTAATGCATAATCGACATCATCAATATCCACCGGTGCAGTACTGGCTCCCCCGGCAAATAAATACACATCGTCTAATTCAGCATTCAAGCACGCAGCAAATTCTTGTGCTCCCTGATCCAGCTCTGCTGTAAGATAGCTTCCATCAACTGCTGTTCCTCCCAACGATCCCGTAATATCCGCAAGTGCACTTGTTGCAAGATCAAGCATAGAGCCAACATTCTCATACATAAAATTAACGCGATCCAATGCCATTTGCGAGTTTTCACTTTGTACTGAAATTTCGCTATATTCAGATTCCAAATTTAACAGCTTTTGCGTACTACTGCCTATACCTTCATATGTATCCGACACCAACCCTGATGATTCTTGCATGATCGATGTTGCAAATTCTGATTGCATCCGCATTAACTCTTGTAATAATGCGCCGCTTTGTGCATATGTTGAGATACGATCTACCATTTTGAAAACTTCCCTTTTTATATCCTTATCATTAAACAGCGGTGCTGAAAATCTTTGTTATTCCCAATAAATTATTATCTGCTAATTCATTGCTGCTATTAATGTATCAAAACATTCCAATATTGTTGATAACATTGTAGCAGATGCTTCATACTGACTTTCCAGTTCAACCATCTTTGTCGTTTCCTCATCAATGTTAACACCTGTTTTATTGCTCAATGTTGACTTAAGCTTATCATAAAGCGTTTCCACAGTTTTGCTTTCCTCTGTTGCATCTTCAGATGCGTTTGCAACACAAGAAATAATCCTGTTAGCGTATTTTGATAAAGTAACTGATTGTGCAGAGAAATCTCCAGCAGCATTAAAAGACACACTTGAGGCCAGTGCTGCAGACATCGCTGTTAAAACTGTTCCGTCTCCGGCAATAATACCTTTATCTCCCACTGCTAACGCCACATCATTATCCAAAGTACTACTGGCCAAGCTCTCGGAAGAAGTCCTTAAATACCGACATATACGGATATATTCTGCCCCTTCGCCTGTAAAAACGTTACTGAAGCCAAAATACATGCTAAATGTTTCAGAATCCGCCCCAACAGAGCTATCCATCTGATTCATAGCAATACCCTCATTACCGTTATCCGCTGTTAGAACCAGTTCACCTGAAGCATTGAGTGTTGCCGACATGCCGGCAATCCCGTCAAGTGCGGTTACTACACCACCAATCGTGGCATAAACGCTCAGATCCAAATCAACAACTTCCTGCACAACTCCTTCGTAATCAACAACAGCTACACGTAAATCTCCAGTCGCTGCAAACGCATCGACTATAGTTAGTCCGGCAATATCACTTGTGAGTTCTGAGCGCGGCGGATAAGATGTACCTTCGTTGAAAATAGTGTTCACTGTCTCTGTCAACACGTCTGCCATTTCATCAAGCTTTTCCTGCTCTTCGACAAGTATTTCATCACGCAACTCGACCAGCGCTGCAAGTTTTCCGCTTTTTATGGTGGTTGTAATATCCACACTATTAACTGTAATCGCCGAGAAATCCCCGGGATATACGCTTTGGCTTGTTACTGACGTTACTGCTGAATAAGTGATTTCATGCACTTTAGAATCAAGCAAAGTCGCGCCTGTGCTGGCATAGATTCTTAATTGATTGTTGTTATTAATATAATAAGTAACATCAATATATTCAGATAATTCTTCAAGCGCAACCATACGGTCATCTTCCACATCAGCTACACTGGAACCATTCGCCGTCAAAACCATAATTTGCTTATTAAGTGATGCAAGTTCCTCCAATAACTCATTCATTGTATCAACGCACTCTCCAATGTCCTGATCTGCTTCAAGACGCAAATCTTGCACTGTTGCCGATAGAGATTTAAGTTCTCTGGCCAATGTATCGGCATCATCAACAACGTTAGCTTTAGTGTTGGCATCACTGGGCGATGTTTCCAACATACTGATGGAACCTTCGAAATCATTCACATAAGCACTGAGTGTATTAGAACCATTCGTAGTTCCAACTGTATTGACGTATTGTTCAATATAATCTGCAAGCGTCGAATAATAACCAACCTCTGTATAACTCTCGATAACCGATTCATAAAGATCTTCATCTAAAGTTCCGACAATTGTCCCGGAAATCGGTACAGTTATACCATTTGCTGTAATGTAATCGCTTTCATAGCTTTTGACCGTGTAACCTGCTTTATCCGCATTGGTGATGTTGGAAGACACAATAGAAAGCTGCGATTCAATTTTACTAAGTCCGGCATATGTTGAATGTAACGCACTTGTTAATGACATATCACGTCTCCTTCTTCACCTTGTTTAGAAAAATCTAGAAGAGTTTCCTTGAGAACCTCCATGCGTTTGGTTCTTTTTTTAAGATCATTGAGTTGGAAAGTTGTATTAATAGACAAAGAACGGCGCACATTCTGAATTTTATCAATCAACACTTTACGCAAAGAAATATTATCCGGTGCACGCTCTTTTGTTAACAACAATACGTCTTGTATGTTTTTTTCAAACTTATGCAACATATTAATTTTTCTTATAAACATTCCATCAAATGCAACTGCACCCTTATCTAGTAAAATAGTGTTTTCGCGATCAATCAAGTCTTCCAGATCGTCACACATCACCATGAATTCCAAAATTGTCTTTTTGGTATTTTCATCGAAATCTTTTAACATAAGTTCCAGCTTTAACATTCTAAGCTATTCTCCTTATTAATCTTTTTTCTTTTCACTGTTATTACGTGTCTTAGCTGACTTTAAATTCTCACACACTTGTTTTTCATGTTCTTGAATTTTATTCATTTTATGCGCTGTCTTACCAGCTCTGCGCTGCTCATGAGGAATAGAAATATGTTCTTGTTTGCTATAAGCCAAGCATGCTCGTTTTGTCTTTTTTGAATGCTCTATTTGTTCAGAGAGGTTTTCGCGTTTTTCATTCAGTTTTTTAATACGCCGGACAAGTCTTTTTGAAACATCTGTTAAAACTTTTTTTGCCTCTTTGCGCTCAGCAGGCCCCAATTTTGCAAGTTCGGCACGAAGATTTTCCATGTCCGCGGCAGACAAATCACTACCTATAAGCGCTTTAAGTGAACGCTTTTCTTTCCATAGCCTTATAAAATCCTGCACCTTGTTGCTCATATTATTTCCTTTGCGCAAAGCCAAAGCCATAAAAACGGCTCCAGCCTATCCACTAATTAATTTAACGCACAGAACTAATCAAAGTATCATACATATCCGTCACAGTACTAATCACCTGAGCAGCGGAAGAATAAGCCTGCTGAGCGATAATCATTTTGTTAAATTCACTGGATGTATCTGTCGTTGATAATTCAATTGCGCTGGCCACGACTGTACCGGCATTCCCTCCACCGGGAAGTTGCAGATTATAATTACCCGCATTCTCGTTTTCATCGTAAACTGTTCCATCAATGTGGGTTAGGCCTTTTGCGTTAGAAAACGTTGAGATTGCGATTTGGTAAATCATCTGTCGCAAACCATTATCGAAAGACGCTGTGACCAATCCATCATTATCAATAGTAATTCCACTAAGCTGCCCGTAACGAACCCCGTCAGAGTCAATCAATGTGATCTCAATATCCGCATCAGAGGAACTGGACGAATATTGTGTAATCCCGTCAGCATCACCGATTGTACCAAAATCCAAAGTAAGTGCACTATCAGATGCACCGGTAGTAAAGCCTGTCAGTGCGACTGCATCCGTCGTATACGTCGCCAGTTTACCACCTCCGTCAAAGGTAATATCAATCGTTAACGGAGCAAT
>JAGLKS010000048.1 GCA_023140905.1 Alphaproteobacteria bacterium
AGCTGCCGGTATTTCTAGTGTAGGTGAAAAAGTTTCAGAAATCCTTGATGATATGGCCGAAGTCGAGGTTAAAATTGTCATTGATGCTGGTACGCCAATTGGTATTTTCTTCATTAGCAATGTTGTTGATGATGAAAATGAAGGGGACATGTGAACGTCAGAATGATTTAAAAGGTCGGTGCAATACCGGCCTTTATAGTGTTTTTCGTGCTCCCTTCTTATTTGTTCTACGTAATATAGTCTCAAGAATGGGATGACCCCTATGCATGATTCCGACAATGATCCCAATAAAAAAGGTGCTGATAATCTAGATGGATTTGAAGATGATTTTGAATTCGATGATGAAGAGTTCGAATTTGAAGAAGATTGGGAAAACGAAGAAAACCCGGATAAAGATCAAAAACAATCCGGCGATTTTGTTTCTGAGACACAAGCTCCTCTTACATCACCGGAACCCCCGGAACTCAGTATAACGGATGATACGGATACAAATCCTGATAGCGCACAAATCCCTCCTGAAGAGACAAAAGAGAAGGAACAACCGCCATTACAATCAGCTCCACCCAATCCTGAGCCATTAGAAACTCCGCCTAAGTCCAAGGTTAAAAAGAAAAAACGCCCGTTATTTAAATATACTGCCGGTTTACTTGCTATTGGTGCTGTTAGCGCCACAGCTTATAATACGTTACATCAATCATTAACGCCGACTTTAATGCCTATTATCAAATTGGCAACGCCGTCTAATCAAGAAAAAAACGATGATTTTGTTATTGACGCACAAAAACGTATCAATGAAATAAAGAACAAAGAACGCGCCACTAAGAAAAATGCAGAGGAAGAAAAAAAGCGTCAAGCTAAAGAGGCTTTGATGATGCCTTTTGAGGAAGAAAGTGACCTATCTAATCAAAACATTATACAGCCCAATACGCACAACGTAGATGCTATACAAGAAAATCTTTCAGTTTTGGGTGAAAAAAAGAAATCTGTCTTAACCCCTCTTCCTGTAAATCTAGGCGAAAATTATGTCGAGCTTCCTTCCTTGGAAAATGCTCTGGAGCAAATTTCTCTAAACGATGCCTCGATTACGTATAATGCTGGCATAACGCAAGATATAGAGCAAATAGAAGCGAACACTGAAACCAAAGCAGAAGACATGCCAAATCCGTTTCTTTCAGATCAAATTTCTAACGATAGTGCTCTGGAAACAAATATGCCGGATAATACTTTAGATCTCCGTAACGAACCCGATGAGAATACTCTGAAAAAACCGGTTATTAAAAATTCATTTGATATGGATAATTTGTCTGCAATTGAGGACGAATATCTTTCTAAAACAGAAGAACTTCCTGAAGAAGCGACTATTGTAACTGAAATAGAAACGTCTGATGCTGAAAATGTTGCTGATATTGTACTCAACGAACAAAAAGTTATTGAGATAGAAGCCGAAAAAACAGCAACAAACATTGAAGAAATAGAAGAAACTGCTATCAAAGATATATCAGCAAAAAAACCGGAAACGTTGAAAAATGCGCCACTATGGCAATTACGCGCTGTACGTCCGGGGCGCGCCGTTTTATATGATGAGAATACCGGTGATATTGAAGCTGTTGAAGTCGGGGACAATATTAGAGGATTGGGCCGCATTAAAACAATCGCACAAAAACACGGGCAATGGCTCATCATCGGAGATGAAGGGATTGTTACGCAGTAACACCAATCCGTATTCATTTGATGAATATGGATTGATGGGTCGCAAGAGACGGCCAGAGCACCAGAAGAACACAAACGCGAAGCCCACTCCCTCTATGGTTTCGAAACATTTGACTTATATGATGTTTAAACGTTATCCCTCACTCAAAAAATAATAATCGGTATAAACTATTATATGCCTCCTTTTTCCATACTTTTATTTGTAAATTAATAAATAGTAATGGGCGCCCACAATCGCGCTTACAAGTCTTGTTGTCAGGGCCATGATCCCTTAATTGTATGAATTTCCTCTGCGCAGGTCTTACGAGTCCTAGACTTCTTTAACTTTGCCGACGGTCTCTGATTTGTTCATACGAGCTAGCTTAAAAACAGATATAAGGCACAATTCTCTTAATGTCAAGGAATTTATTCACGTCACGGCAAAATATAGTGGTTTCAGGTAATCACAGCAAAGACATATATAGTAGTTTGACTTTATTTTGCAGCACCATCTTTGACTGAGGGGTAGATAACCCCTCCAAAAGCGAGAGTGGCATTGATTTTTCAGGAGTTCTAAACCCTGTATTTTTGTCGTAGGGTAATTTGTCCGTAAAAGCGAGTTTTAGGACGGTTCTCTTGTGTTCGAGTTTGTTAGAAGCCCATAGTTTATGCGGGTTTCCGAGAAATTCTATCGCAGTTCGAAAAGCTTCATCGAACGGTTGTAAAGGACGACCGCAATTAGAGACTTTTTCTTTTAATGTGATCCGTTGTTCTTCCAACGTTCGCACCTGATTTTCATAGGCTGTAATCAAAGGCGTGCTGTCAGCTTCCACGATCCGGTTCAGGAATTGGTGCGTTTTCTTCTCAATTGTCCCAATTTCGCCTTTAATGGAAATAACTTCTT
>JAGLKS010000049.1 GCA_023140905.1 Alphaproteobacteria bacterium
CGGCCTGTTACTTCTTTATATATTCGTTCGATGCCTGATTTTATGTCCAATAAAACAAGATCTGTAAAGGCCAGTAATTCATCATCCGCTTTTAAATTGAGGTATCCGCTTGTATCCAGAGCTGTATGTAGGCCCATTTCTTTGCACCCTTTGAAAATTGCGGTTGCAAACTTCGGCTGACAGAGGGGTTCTCCGCCGCTAAGTGTTACCCCACCTTTGCCACGCACTAAATACGATGCGTATCGGCTTATATCATCCAATAGTTGTGTATGGGGCGTTAAGTTTCCCTTTTTCATATGTAACATGTCGGGGTTATGGCAATACTGGCAACGTAGAGGGCAGCCACTAAGAAAAACGATATAACGCACACCGGGACCATCAACCATTCCGCCGGTTTCTATGGAATGAACATATCCATTGACGGCTTCAGAGCCTTGATAGAATACGCATAGTATATCCTTATCTGTACGTGTTCCTTCGTCGTTTTTATCGTTTTTTGACACAGATCCTAACCTTATATTTTTCGCTCTAAAAAAGAAAGGGTTTAGCTAAGTGGTGTAAGATCATAATATTAACCACCCACGCCTTAATTTAAGTGTGAGCGTGGAATGTTCGGTTAATCACATCTTCCTGTTGCTCACGAGTCAGTTTGATAAAGTTTACCGCATAACCCGATACACGGATTGTAAGCTGCGGGTATTTCTCAGGATGTTCCATCGCATCGCGCAAGTCCTCAGGATTAAGCACGTTCACATTAACGTGGTGACCGCCTGATTCACGGTCATTTGCAGCGAAGTAACCATCAAGCAGACCGACAAGGTTTGTGCGTTGATCTTCTTCTGTGAGGCCTAAAGCACTTGGAATAATAGAGAATGTGTAGGAAATACCGTCTTGTGAGTGCTCATAAGGCATTTTCGCAACAGAAGCCATAGACGCTACAGCCCCTTTCTTGTCACGACCATGCATAGGATTAACTCCCGGAGCAAAGGGCTCGCCTTTTTTGCGGCCATCAGGTGTGCTTCCTGTCTTCTTACCGTAAACAACATTTGACGTGATTGTCAGAATAGATTGTGTTGGTGTTGCATCGCGATAGATTGGAAAACTGCGAATTTTGTTCATAAATTCTTCTATCAACCATGCAGCAATACTGTCTACGCGATCATCATTATTGCCAAATTGCGGAAACTCTCCTTCGATTTTAAAATCTATGATTAGACCACGCCCATCGTGGATGGGCTTAACTTTTGCGTGTTTTATTGCAGACAAAGAGTCCGCAACAACTGAAAGACCCGCCATACCGCAAGCCATTGTGCGGAAGATTTCTTTATCATGAAGCGCGAAAAGCAAACGTTCATATGCATATTTGTCATGCATATAGTGAATGACATTCAAAGCTTGCGTATAAAGTTTTGCAAGCCAGTCCATCATTGGTTGATATAATTCCATGACCTTATCATAGTCAAGAACATCACCCTCATAAGATGCGGAGACCGGACCAATTTGTGCACCTGTGATTTCATCACGCCCACCGTTTAATGCGTATAGCATACATTTTGCAAGGTTAACACGTGCACCAAAGAATTGCATTTGTTTACCAATGCGCATTGCAGAGACACAGCAAGCAATACCGTAATCATCACCCCAGTAATTGCGCATCAAATCGTCATTCTCATATTGCACAGAAGATGTTTTGATGGAGATGTTTGCACAAAATGATTTAAATCCTTCAGGTAGGTTCTCACTCCAAAGAACAGTCAGGTTTGGCTCTGGAGCCGATCCTAGGTTATTCAATGTTTGCAAGAAACGGAAAGCATTCTTTGTAACCAATGTACGGCCATCTATGCCCATACCGCCAAGAACTTCTGTTACCCATGTCGGGTCGCCAGAGAAGAGAGCGTCATATTCGGGTGTGCGCAAAAAACGAACCAGACGAAGTTTAATAACCATCTGATCGATTAGATCTTGTGCGTTTTGTTCGGTGATAACGCCATTCTTCAAGTCACGCTCAATATAAATGTCAATGAAAGTTGAAATGCGTCCTAATGACATTGCTGCACCATTTTGTTCCTTAACAGCAGCTAGATAACCAAAATAAGTCCATTGAATAGCTTCTTTTGCATTTGATGCCGGACCTGAAATATCATAGCCATAGGACTCCGCCATTGCTTTAAGGTCATTAAGAGCAGAAATCTGATCGAATGTTTCTTCCCGCTCGCGGATAATGTTCTCGGTCATCATTGCAGCATCGGATTGTGCAACTTGTGATTTTTTATCTTCAATCAAGCGGTCAACCCCATATAGAGCTACGCGGCGGTAATCGCCAATGATGCGGCCTCTGCCGTAAGCATCAGGAAGTCCGGTAACAATACCGCTTTTACGTGCTGCACGTATATCCGGTGTGTAGACACTGAAAACACCCTGATTGTGGTCTTTCCGGTGCTTAGTGTAGATTTCTTCAAGTTGCGGATCCATTTTATAGCCATAGGCATCCAAACCACTAGCAACCATACGATAACCTCCGGCAGGCATTAAAGCACGTTTTAGGGGTTTATCTGTTTGTAAACCAACAATAACCTCAAGATCTTTATTTATATAGCCCGCATCATGGCTTGTGATACTGGCCGCAACAGATGTATCAGCATCTAAAATTCCTTTTTTGCGCTCTTCTTTTAGAAGCTCAGAAATTTCGTCCCAAAGCTTGTTTGTGTGCTCTGTAACTCCAGTTAAGAAGCTGTCATCATCCTCATAAGGTGTGTAGTTGCGCTGGATAAAGTCACGCACATCAATTGCGTGCTGCCATTTGCCTCCCGTAAAGGAATCCCAGCTTTTTTGAGATGTATTGTCCGCGCCCCACATGCTATCGGATTTATTTGATAATGTTTTATCGGCTGTCATAATTCCCCCCTCTATTCGATAAGCATCTAAAAAACGGCACTTTAAAATTATGCTGCATACGTAACTATTAAATAAAGGATACTCCCAAAGTGTAGAAATCCGTGTATCTTTTATACTGAATTAGAAAAATATGAAAGCAAAAATGTAGTTGCAGTGCAGTAAGAAAAACACAAAATGTAGTAGTTTTGCCCGTCTAATTAGAAATTGATAATACACTATTTTTTTGCACTAGCTTTCTAGTACCAGTCTTTTTCATAGGCGGCTATCAATGATAGGGACTTCATTAGGATATGCACTAGAAGGCGTAATTGCCGAATGGGTAATAAATTCCATCAAATATAGCTGGCGTCCCGTACGGGATTTGAACCCGTGTTGCCGCCGTGAAAGGGCGGTGTCCTAAACCACTAGACGAACGGGACGTATACTGAGCCATGTAGCTTAAACAGGTTGCTATATAATGGATTCTTACAACAAAAAGCAAGCATTACTTTACAAAAATCGAATTTTTTTTAGTTTTGTTTTTTTAGTATGCATATTGGCGCAAGTTCAACCTTATTCTTAAGTGAAACTACTATATTTCTATTATAGGCAATGATATTGTAGAAATGCTATCAAAGTGAAATAAAGTAGATGTTAAAAAAGCAAAAGTGAGGAATATTAATACAATGACAAAGAGCAACCAGAAAACGTCTGTTCAATCTATAACAGAAGCTACACTCAGTGTTGCTCAATTCTCCGGGCATGGTAGATCTCTTGGCGCGGCGGGGGTTCGTGCGGCAAGCGACCATCCGGGAAATTGTGAATTTCTAGGACAGCCGGGGCAAAGTATTGCGATTTCTCCTCAAGACAAAGAATTTGAATCGATATTGATTGGTGTTGAGGGGGATAATCGTCAGGTTCAAGAATCCGGCCTTATTGGCAAAATTTTTAAAAAGATCAGAAAAATTGGTGTTGATCTGGATATTGGTTGTTTATATGAGCTGCAAGATGGTACGCGGGGTTCTATTCAGGCATTTGGTGAAAAGTTTGGCAATCTTGATGAGGCACCGTTTATAGCGCTTTCAGGAGATGAATGTACAGGGGATGCAGAGGGCCATGACGAATATATCCTGATTAATGGTGAGAAGTGGAAGGAAATCAAACGTATTTTGGTTTATATCTACATCTATAATGGTGCACCGTCATGGTCGGTTATTAATCCGCAAATCGTTGTAGATGTTCCCGGTGAGAATGATTTGTATGTAACGTTGAAAGCTCATGATGATAGTCTAGCTTTATGTGCTGTGGCCGAGCTTGAAAATGTTCGTAACGGGATCAAGCTAACAAATCGTACGGAATATTTTCCCGGTCATCAGGAGATGGATCGGGCTTATGGTTTTGGATTGGTTTGGGAAGACGGTATGAAATAAAGCTTAAATAATGAACTGAGTAGATTAAAGTACGTGTAGGAAAAGGGGTTATTTGGAAATGACAGATATTTTTGATCGTTCACTTGATAACATAAAAATCGAAATCTCCAATAATAAAATGGAGAAGGGTGAGGAAATTAATATTACCGCCAAAGATCCGACTATGACGAATGTTCTTGTCGCTGTAGGGTGGCATCTTCACTCATTTGATGCGCAGTCTCTGGATGTTGATGTGAGCTGTTTTATGCTCGATAAAAACGGCAAAACCCGCATGAATGAGGATTTCATTTTTTATAATAATCTTCAGGATATTGATAGCGCTGTGGTTCATAACGGAGATAATATGACAGGCGCGGGTGATGGTGATGATGAGACTATTTCTATAGATCTGAATAAAATCTCTTTTGATATAACCCAAATCGTGTTTGTTTTATCTATCTATCGTGGCGATGAAAAACAGCAGCAAATGTCAAGCATACGTAACGGCTATATTCGCTTGATTAACGTTTCTAACAGTCAGGAAATGTTGCGCTATGAGATTTCTTCTGATGTTGAAAGCTCTCACGGAGAAACAGCTATGATCGTGGCTTACTTGAATCGTGAAGGCCCAAAATGGCATTTTAAGTCTGTGGGTGAGCTTGTCGAAAGAGGCTTGTCGCATGTTGCAACAGAATACGATATTGTCGTCCATGCCGGTTAAGGGGTAAGGTTTTCAAAGCTGTTATCAGGAGGCCGAGCATTATAAGTATCATGATGTGAACCGTTAACTATTCCATCTCTATTGTGATCAGTGAGTTTGAAGATGTCTTCGCGTGGATAATAACTCATATCTGATGGATCAGGGTAGTTTTCAATAAGGAACTTTAAATCTTCATTATTATAAACAATATTTACCCTGTTAACAGAGAATCCTTTTTTCTGAAGTTGATCATCCAGATCATTGGGTCTTTCTGCACCATGACCTGCACCATGAATGACAATAGCTCGACCAGCGGGATCTTTTGTGTCGATAATTTTTTGTACCAAAAGATCGTCATTATCAATGCGGGAACGGCCATCAAAGTTCATTCTATCAGAAATACAAATCTGTCGATCCAAAATACAATGTAGTTGTTCTTTATTGAGATCTCTTAGTTTATCTGCAAAATCATTTAATAATTTGTCTGGAACCCTGCCACCAAATTGGGTTTTTAAAATGCTATGTGGATCAAAAGCTATTTTTTCATTCCTTACTTCATCGTCAAACTGAAATATTGGCGTAATTGTGCCGTAAATCACGTATAAATCACTGTCACGATGCTCATCCCCTGTTTCTTTTAATGTTTCAAGAAAATCACCGGAATGTTTAAGTACGTTTTTAAAAATATCATTGATTTGCTTATCATAAACATGATGGATTTTCTTATCTATGATGGCAAGTGTCACTTTTTGTTCCCGTGTATTTGACATTTGTGCCGCATGAAAGCGTATCGGAGGTGTCATTTTTGCCCCTGCAATAATAGCATCAGCGAAATTTCCAAGCTGAGTCAAATATTCTTCTTTGGAAATGTTTGGATTTTCTGACGTTTTGTTCATTTCTCCTATAAACGTATCATGCCCTATTTCCCCGGCGGCTAATTGATTGATAATATGTTGATTGTTTTCTATCTCTTCTACATAAATATCCGTGATACCTGCATCAGAATAATCCTTTAAACGCTCTGGCGATAACATGTCTGTGCGTTTGCGTGGTTAACGTCACTAAAAATAAGGACATCTGATTTAGGCAATAGTACACTGCTGATATAAGACAGAGCCGTTAGCAAACGGCCCGTCCCATGCTGCATTACGAAATTTTGGTACAATACTTTTTTCATGTTCAAGACTCAATTTTACCACCCGCGATCTTTTTTCCTACGATATTTTTTCTAAGTATAGCAAACCCTTCTATAAAAAGCAATTTTTTGGGGGTGGTACCAAGATCAAGCATCAGTATAGTAGTTTAAGCTAAACTACGATTACCCGCGCATGCCCATGGTTATGCCTTTTTGCTCAACTTTAAAGCCTTTTTTCCCGACCCGACCACGTTTGCCACGGCTACTGCGACGACTGTCAACCAAATGCTCTTCAATTAGTGCATCGACATCAGGCAATTCTTCCATTTGTAAGGCAGAAATAAAGTCGTAAAAGAACGCTGCTCCACGTTCATCCCAGTCGCGGATTTTGCTATGATAATCTTCACCCCTGACAAATAGGAATTTGCCTTGCCATATGTTGTCATTATTAGGAACGAAACGCATAAACATAACTTGCTCAGGCCCGGTTTGGCCTAGTCTAGGGCCGTGTTTGGCTCTTTCTTTTTTGTCATCATCATAACCGTAATAATTATCGTCATCATCATCATCACTGTCGTCGTCGGTTTCCTCTTCATCATTAGGCCATCCCCCCGGCCATTTTTCCTCATCATACATAAACTGAATTTCAGCTTCGATATCGCTTGTATCCGGGCCAACACGTATTTCTGCGCTACACATAATACCTTGCTTGGAATCATGGAAAAACCACGGGCGCGTTTCATAGGCGGAAAGAATATGTCCGATGCCTAAAATTTCCATTAATTCTGTATATTCAATATGCATTGTTTAAACTGCTTAAGAGGTTTGATAAAATTTAAGTGCCATAATTATGAGCGAATCTATATTCTATGTTTATATCTATTATAAAAAAGACACAAAATTCATGGCTTTACAAGCTATATGAAAGCTATGCACAAGTAAAATATGCCGTATGTTTTCGTTTATAGGCGCACGTTTTTTTAAGGTTTATTTAGTATATTTGCGTTTTTTACCAATATGAGAGCTAGGAAAGAGATATTAGTCGGATGAAATTTATCATTTTATAAAAACAGATGTTTTGATAATCTCTCAGGGTGTAGCAGTTTTTTTGTGGGACTTACGTTAGTTGTGATTTACACTATAATGCTCTTTTTAAGAAAGACTACAATTGTGATGAAAGCGAATTTTTTGGCTAAGATTACTAAGAAAATAAGATATTATATATGCATGTGTGTGTACGTTGTTTTGTTAATGAGTGTATGGAGCGCTGATTCCTCATTCGTATACGGGCAGCAAAACGAAGAAACAGTGCAGGCTACGCATGAAATCTCGTCAACAATTCAGAGAAAGACAACAAAGCCTGATTATCGGGAAGTATCCTATGATGTTACAGTAAAAGATGTAAATCTTTTAATTGCGCGGGAAAACAAGATTTTTCTATGGGGGATTGAGAAAATTAATCCCGATATGGCGGTATTTAATTTGAAGGCACGAAGTGCTCTGGAAAAGGAAATTGGCGGCAAATCAATTGTTTGTACTACGCAAGCTAGAAAAGGCAATGTTATTAGTGCGCAATGTATTAATTACGTTGAAGAAGATTTAAGCTTGTTTCTGTTGCAAAAAGGATACGTTACGGCAGATCGTTCTGCTGTTCATGGTAGTATTTATGAAGAACCATATCTTGAAGCAGAAGCTCTTGCATATGCACGAGGCTACGGTATTTGGGTCGCCGGAGAGAGATATTCTTCTTCGGGCGATAAACAAACCAAAAGTTTTATGTTTGGTGCGTTTTTCCTTGTGGCCGTCTTTATTATTGCATTGATTGTACTCGGCTATTTTATAATGCGCGGATTTGGGCGTGTAATAGACGTACAGAACAGGTCGCTTGATCTGGCGATACGTGAGCGGTTCCTGAAGGAAAAAGAAAAGCTGGTTATTGCTTCCATGATTCATTCAGAAGTTAAAGAAAATAAAAGCAAGATAGAAGCATATCTGGTAGTTTATGAAGAAATGCTTCGGGAGCTTTCCGACGAAACAAAATCTTTGGCGTACCAAAAGACAGGTGAAGTTATTCAAAAACAACCGGCTTCGATGAGCCGTGTAGTCTTTGATGGTAATACCGATAAGCTTGATTTGTTTGGTGGAGAACTTGCCAGCAATTTGGTTCATTATTACGCCCGTATCAAAACTAATCCTGATTATATCGAAATTGCACCCGACGTACCTGTGAAAGAAGTGCAAAACATCATATTTACAGCGGTTGAAAATGCTAAAAAGATTGATGATATTTCCATTGCCTTATTGGAAAAGATTTCAAACCACGAAATCTTGAAAGAAGAAGGAATAGATGTTCGTATGTCTTCTCCTTCTCCAGATTCCTCCCTTTCCCCGGATTCTTCTCCTTCTCCAGATTCCTCCCTTTCCCCGGATTCTTCATCAAGTTTTAGATTGGAGTGATTAAAATAAAGACCTTTGCTCAGGTTTTTTTAGTGCGCAGTCATTCTTTGATACTTGAGCTTTCGGTTTCTTGTTTTTCTCAGATTGTTCTGAAGCTTGTTTGTGCTTTCCTGTTACGCGTGCATCCACATAACCTTGTTCTTTAAATTGTAGATTAATGGCCTGATTGGCAACAAGAGCATTTGCTTGTGTCACGACAGTGCCAGTTTGGTCGCGGACAACAACATAACCTCTGGCTAAAATATTTTCGAACGATAAAATTTCTAACTTCTCGGAAAGATGCGTAAGACGTTTTCTCCCAGTTTTTAATGGCTCATGACCCGTACGTTGTAATTGATTGGTTATTCGAGCTAAATTTCTTTTTTCGGTTCGGATTCGTTCCAATGGCGGGCGAAGGATGCTGGATGTACGCTCTATCACGTGACCTTTTCTTGCAAGATAATAAGAATACGTACTAGACATACGCTTTGTAAGAACATCGACCGCAAGCCTTTTCTTCTCTATGATTTGGGCGGGGGTAGTTAGACGTACTCCTGTTTGAGAGAGATTAAATTGTGACTGGTTCATTATTATTTTTATAGCATGATCTAGTCTATCGCTTTTCCGATCAAGATGTTGCATTTTGAGTTCTAATAATCGTGCAGGATCGCCCAGTTTAGCACTTAATGCATCGATTCTGTGCCGATATTGCTGAAAATAGCTGCTTATGGCACTGGTTAAACGTTTTTCATCATCTAAAATCTGCGCACGTAAATTTATGCGTACAGGCACAGCAATTTCCGCAGCGCCTGTAGGTGTAGGCGCCCGGTAATCTGCGGCATAATCAATTAATGTTGTGTCTGTTTCATGGCCGACAGCCGAGATAATAGGAATTACACTCTCAGAGGTTGCTCGTACCACTATTTCTTCATTAAAAGGCATCAAGTCTTCAAGAGAGCCGCCGCCACGCGCAACAATAATAATGTCTGGTTTTAGATCAGATTTTAACGCGTTCAAACCGGAAATCGCTTCAGCAATTTCTTTAGCAGCGCCTTCGCCTTGTACTTTAACAGGCCAGAGAATAACGTTTCGTGGAAAACGATCAGCTAAACGATGCAGGATGTCGCGGATAACTGCGCCTGTTGGTGATGTAACAACACCAACCTTTTCTGGAAGAAAGGGTAAAGCTTTTTTCTGCCCCGGGGCAAATAATCCTTCTGCGGCGAGTTTTTTCTTACGTTCTTCAAGCATTTTAAGAAGAGCGCCTTCACCGGCTAGTTCCATCGATTCAATAATAAGCTGATAACGTGAATTTCCAGGGTATGTTGTCATTTTACCAGTGCATATGACCTCTAATCCCTCCTCCGGGCGTATAGA
>JAGLKS010000005.1 GCA_023140905.1 Alphaproteobacteria bacterium
AACGAAGATCCTGTGCTGCAAACTATGGCTGAGCTATATGCAACGATATGGCATGCCACGCAGGGCTCTCCTGTTACTGCAAAGCAAATTATAGATTTTGCTTGCGAAAAAGTAATGGATGATCTGGACGACTATGATAGTCCATATGTTTATCCTGAATTGCGCGAAGCCTTAATAAACGCCATAGGAGACAATAAAAACTATCTTACAGCGAGACGGCTGGGCAATTGGTTACGTCGTCATAAGGGGCGTATATGCAACGGCATGAGGCTTGAAAACAAAACAGATGGTCACGGGCATGCTGCGCAATGGTGGCTGGTCAAAATTGATAAGAAGGAATAAGCGGTCTTCGCGGTCTATTTCCACACGCAGCAAAATAAGAATGAGACTATATGTTTGCCTTCGAATTTAATTGCTTTGGATTTTGACCGCTTCTCACCGCGAAACCGCGAATATGAGAACAGATAAAAACAGTTTATGTGTTTTCTCACGAAGATCATGGCCACTGAGCCATACATAGCACCACCGTTGCCCTCTTCTACGAGGTTCCCCTCACAATATGAGGCGCGAGGGTATTTCGCGCCGCCCAATTTATAACCACACAGAGTGAAAAACCAATATGAAAACAGAGACATTCACCACTAATCAGGAAATTCAATATCAGCGACAGCCCAGCGCTCTTCCGGCGTATTAAACATTTTAGAACGAGCAACCTTATTCAAACGCTCATCCTCCTCGAGAGTAATAACAGCCAACTTCCAATATCGTTCAACCAAGCCCCCCATGCTTTCTTGGTTAAGCTTCTGCTCATAATAAAGCTCCATAACCTTTCGAGCAAATTCTCTGCATGGGGTGCCATGTTCAACACGAAAGTGATTTTTCGGTTTTGCGTCAGGAAATTCTTCCCGAACCTCAAGTGCTGCGACAGACCATAAATCAACTTTATCAGCATGGTGAGGTGTTGCAGAACCACCCATATACAACGTTGCATAAACATCCGCAAAATGTTCTAGAATTCTGATGGCCAAATTCTCTGTAACACCAATTTCCGTCATCTCATCAAAATGGCGACATGCAAGGCTTATCTGTTCAATTGTTATAGCGTTCTTTGACATGACTTTTTGCAGAAGCAGCAAGAGGAATTTGTGCATTATTCACACAAACAATGTGACTGATAGTCTATATAATCAGTTCTCTCCATGCAAGATTTATGTGTCTCATAGTCCGTAGACCAGAAGTCACATTATATGGCCTGCTTGATGAATGGAAATTCGTCATCAGGTTGGAGCAAGAATACAAAAAGTCAGGAAAGAAGCAGGCCTCTCTCAAGAGGGCCTTGCCCTTGAAGCTGGCTTGAATAGAACATATATCAGCCATGTGTCCGCTGAAAAAGAGCATAAAGAACACCTCAAGGATGCATGTGAAAAAAGGCTAGAGAACGGGGGCTTGTTAGCCACCTACATACTTATCGGCATTAATAGTAATTATGGACTAAATCATCTAAAGGGAAAAGTTACAACACTATTAAAACCTATACCTATGCCTGAAAGCCACGATATGACTGACTACAATCATATCAATAGTTTGAATGGGATAAACAAATGGCCCTATGGGTGGCCGTTGAAAGTTGTTTGTACTCTTCCAACAGAAAAATGCCCTAAGTTAAAGTACATAATTGAGTCTATAAATGGGCCGAACACTTTCCAAAACTGGACTAAACAATTCTCTTCAACCAAACCTGCCAAATTATTTAAAGATGAAAGTAAAGCTTTGCAGACATTTTTTGAGCCTTTTTTTAGTTTTAATTAAAAGGGGTTACACATATCTACAATGTCTAGAATACTGCCAATATCGGGTTTAAGTCCTAGGCCACAAAACTAATCCTCGCTAACGATATCAAGAGAAGGAAAAAAGTTTAAAAACCCAAAAAATCTTTTTCTTGATCTGAGAGACGCGCATAGACCTCTTCTCCAAAAATGCTGGAAATTAGAGTCTGCTTCACTTGATCACCTTCTTTTTTCAGCAAATCCAATAACGAACCAAGATTTGTGCAATCACCAAACGCAGCACCATATCCCTCAGGAATATCTTTCAATCTCCTAATAACATCTGCATACGAATAACCTTTTTTATTATTCCAAGCTAAATCTTTATGGTCACGAACTTTAAGCTTAGCTCTTTCAAAGGTTGCATCCGGAATCTTACGATTGTACTTACCATTCCTTTGCCTATAAATGGACACCCCCAGAAAGGTGACATCCTCGTTAGGAGGAACTATCACAGATTTATCCCCTGTCCCAAGGGCAGGAATACCCAATTTTTCTTTTCTCAGCTCTTCCTCAACAAATGAGAATATCTGATTAGCTTCATCTTCATCTGAGGCAAACGCAATAATATCGTCAGCATAACGAACGAGCTTCAACCCTCTACTCTCTACCTTCCTATCAAATTTATTTAATATCAAATTGGACAAGAGTGGCGATAAAGGCATGCCTTGCCGAAGTCCAACCTTTGACTTAATTCCATTATCACTAATTATTCCTTGAAGATCTTTATCTCTGGGTATCTCAAGTTCACAATCAATTGCTTTTTCAATTAAAGGTACAAGACTGGAAGCACCCAACCTACTTCCAACCAGTTTTTTTAATTCCGCACGTGGGATTTGATCAAAGAACTTAGAAATATCTGTTTTAACAACCCACTTATACTGATCCCGATATTTTATAGCCGCATTAATTGCACCATGAACACTTTGCTCTCTGCCTTTTCTAACACCATAACTCACTGTTGTATTAGTTTTTAAACGATCACGTTCTTTCACGTATTTCGAATCCCAAGTAAGGCTTCTCAATATCAGCCTTTGAACAAGCCTATCTCTAATGGTGGGAATACATATTATTCTGTGTCCCCCTCCATTCTTTTCGATTGGAAATGCTTTCAACTTCTTGAACTCAAAAGTTCCATCAACAAGTTGCCGGTTTATTTCACGAAAATTAGTTTCTAAACGCCCCTTAAATGTATAAGCCGTTTCTCCGTCTATACCACGTGCACCACCAGAGCCTCTGGAATCATTGGAGTCACTCCAAGCTTCCCTAACCTTTTTTACTGATGCAATTTGTTGTGGCTTTGGATACGCCCTGTCCGCTTGGTTGAAAACCATATCATAACATCCTATTCAACCAAGCTAGAGGCTGTGAAGTTGAATTTCACAAACACCTTAATGAGTAACCCCAAGGGGCGCATCATTGGTTTGCTACCTTCCAACTGTAACATGGGTTGCGATGAACAGTCACCAACTTGTTTCCAGATAATCTGGCAGGTGGGAAAACAGGGCAATTCTACCCCAATAACTATATTATAACAACAATCATTTACAAGAAAAATTGGCTGGGGTGGCAGGATTCGAACCTGCGAATACCGCTACCAAAAAGCGGTGCCTTACCACTTGGCCACACCCCAGCAAGAGATGTATATATTTTCACATAATCCGAACCCTGACAGGGGGGCGCGAAAGGTAAACTCCAGCGCCAATATGGATCATAACCAAGAACAGCAAACCATTCATAACACCTTCACATAAAAGGAAGAATGGTGCCGCAACCAAGATTCGAACTCGGGGCCTGATGATTACAAATCAACTGCTCTACCAACTGAGCTATTGCGGCGTACACTATTCTCATCCACCTTATTATAACCTTTTTACAGATCGGGGTAAGATGGCAACCCCTTAAAAACCAAGCACTCCACAACGAAGACCGTTTAATTACAAATCAACTGCTCTACCAACTGAGCTATTGCGGCGCACAAACTCTTTACTAATCTCTTTAATATCCTCATCAAAGACACTAGCTAGATCGAAGCCTCATATCAACTTTTCGAAACATTCTTCTATACGAGCTATAAATTTTTGTCCAGCACAAAATAGAGGATATAGCCCAATAATTAAACTCTGTAAATGATAACAACTTTAAAATTCCACACTTCTTTTGATATTATTTAAAGAAACTCGCATGCGTGCGCGCAAAACATGCACATTATCTTTTTGCCGATAAAAGTTTAACCCATTGTATTGATTCATTATTATCAGCCCATATGTCTCTAAAATAATGGTCTATAACCTTATGATAAAGCCTATAGGCCCCTCTGCAAAATGTAATTGATCTTAATGATTGATATTTTCAGCATCTATAATTTTTGTTACATCCTGTTTTTTTCGCTGTGGTTTGTATTTTTCCTTATTTTAGACACACTTATCCTGTTGATAGCATCTGTTTTCGACATAGATACAGGTTTGATAATGCGCAAAGTATTGTAAATTGTGATGCATTTTTAGCAAGCTCTTTATAGCGTAGTTTTCTGTGTCCCCATTGTTCTTTATATAACGTGAAA
This sequence comes from Alphaproteobacteria bacterium, assembly GCA_023140905.1. GTDB lineage: Bacteria > Pseudomonadota > Alphaproteobacteria > Micavibrionales > Micavibrionaceae > UBA1672. Next base: position 4,390 of record JAGLKS010000005.1, read on the forward strand.
CGGATGTTCTACCTTGGCTCTGAGCGAAGAATGTTTGCGTTTCATCAGGTATTTCATACTTCTTTGCACGATATTGTTCTACAACATTTCTATGGCTTTTGCAGAGGATCCTATATTAGTTGGAGAAGCTATCTTTCTATCCTTCAGAAAAAAGGTCTACACATTGGCTACCATTATAAACACCATCACGCTCGCGTTTTGAAGCATCATTGCGTTGTTCTTCAAGGCGTTTGAAATAAAGATCATCAATGTCGCCTGTGACATATTCTCCATTGAAAACAGAACAGTCAAAATTACGTGGCGTGCTGCATTCATCGCTTGGTGTGGCTGCTTTGATAAGATCTTCAAGATCTTGATAAATAATCCAGTCTGCGCCGATTTCCTGACAGATTTCGTCTTCTGTGCGGTTATGAGCAACAAGCTCTGATTTTACAGGCATGTCAATGCCATAAACATTAGGATAAAGAACCGGCGGAGATGCTGAGGCAAAATAGACTTTTCTTGCTCCGGCTTCGCGGGCCATATCTACAATTTTTTTCGATGTTGTTCCACGTACAATAGAATCATCAACCAATAAAACGTTTTTATCCTGAAATTCTAATGGAATTGCATTGAGTTTTTGTTTCACTGATTTTTCACGTTCAGCTTGACCGGGCATAATAAAGGTACGGCCAATATAGCGGTTCTTAACAAAGCCCTCACGGAATTTCAGACCTAATGAGTTTGCTAATTCTATAGCACTGGGACGACTGGATTCAGGAATTGGAATAACAACATCAATATCATGATCCGGGAATTTACGCATAATTTTTTGAGATAGATACTTACCCATGCGTACACGTGTTTTATAAACCAGACTACCTTCGATAATTGAGTCAGGACGCGCAAAATACACATATTCAAAAATACAAGGTGCAGCAAGACGAGCGCCGTTGCAAACTTTACTATGAAAATTGCCGTCTTGGTCAATGTAGACAATCTCACCAGCCTTGATATCGCGTTCTATTTTGTAGCCTAATGCATCCAGAGCAACGCTTTCTGAAGCAATCATATAATCGGTGGTGCCATCTTTATTCTTACGGCTACCGTAGATGAGAGGGCGAATACCGTTGGGATCACGAAATCCAAACATACCATAACCAGAAAGCATTCCTACGACTGCGTAAGCTCCACGGCAACGCTTGTATAAGCTTTCCATCGCAGTAAACATATCTTCTGCTGTGAGATTCATTTTTCCAAGTTTTTGTAATTCATGAGCAATTACATTGAGTAAAACTTCGGAATCTGAATTTGTATTAACGTGGCGAAGATCTGATTTAAATAACTCACTCGTGAGTTCTTCTTGATTCGTTAAGTTCCCATTATGGGCAACAACAATGCCATAAGGAGAATTTACGTAAAGAGGCTGGGCTTCAGCAGAACAAGATCCCCCTGCGGTTGGGTAGCGAACATGTCCTATGCCGCAATTTCCGTGTAAATGGGTCATATGTTTCAGAGTGAAGATATCGCGTACCATTCCATTATTTTTACGAAGGAAAAACTTTCCATCTGATTCTGTAACAATGCCGGCGGCATCTTGGCCGCGGTGTTGTAATATAGTCAAGGCATCATAAAGATCGTGGTTAACAGGAGAATGGGAGAAAATTCCAACAATACCGCACATATGTTTATCGTAACTTTCTTATGCTGTTTATGCATAATTCAGGATGGTAAAAAGCTAAACTATGGCTAAAGAGCTTGGATTTCAAGTATATTCTCGTAGCAACGCCAAAGCTTTACACAGAGCACAAGCTATACTCACTATTTTTTTTACTGATAATTAATATGGGTGCTACATTAATGTAGCAATGCCTAATTTATTTGACTTGGTTTATATACACTTGTTGAGGGGGTATCATTGATAAATACAACACTTGTTATTCTTGCTCGCGCGTCAAGCATATCTGCTGCTGCTGGAGATACATGTATTGGCAAATCAGAAGCCATCGTGTTCATCCGTTCATCTAACTGCTGAAATATAAACTCCCCACTTCCCTGATCTCTGAGTTCACAAAGCATTAATTGTAGATGAGCATCGCATGCTTGAACGCTTGATAAAGCTGCCATTTCCGGTTGCATTGCGAGAACAGCCGGAGATCTTGGCAGAATCATGCGGACACCCTCCAGAGATATGTTATCACGCTCACCTGCAAAAAACTCTTGCACACTTTTTGCTACAGTTTGTCCCTTATCAACAACAGTATCTGCTATACTGCCACCCACACGTGTTCCATCTGCATTTGAGGGTATAGCGTCTACCGCCCCTAATTGCTTGTGATTTGGTGTGGAAGAATTCGCTCCTTCGGGTTCTTGCACAGAATAACCGGTAAAATCCTTTAGCTGACTATGGTATTCTAAATTAATCTTTTGAACATTCATAACCTTTCTAATAGCGTCATGCCGAGCAAGAAACCATGAATCAGCAGGAGTTTTCCCAATGAGTGTTTCGTAAATAACAATACCTGCAGATTCACTAAGGTTGCTGTCTCCTGTAAGATTTGGATTATAAAGATAGTTTAACTCTGTCTTCTCAAAAAATCTTCCTAGAGACAATTTAACATTCGGAAACATCTCCATCATCTCACTATGTAGAGGACTGATAATAGACCTTTGAAATGTATCTAATGGCCAATTACCATTACTTTCATAATGAAATGCAATGTCAGCATTTTTTTGCCCCACTCCCACTCTGGCTTCCACTGCCTTGCCAACTGTAGTTCCAACTTCACTCAAGAATCCAGCACGACCATTTTTGTCTCCGAAAAAAGTCATATCCAAGGTTACTGCTTTAAGATCTACACCGACGGCAGCCTCACTTGTATTATTCTTTCCAATTGTAAACGAGGTGTGCACAGGCCCCAGATTTGTAGTTAATCCTGCATTATTGGCAATATTACCATCGCTGTCTATACTCACATTACCTTTCAAAGGATAAATTCTCCCTGAGCCAGATATTGAGCCACCATACTTACTAACCTCAATACTGCCATCTCCGCTAATATTGCTATTTAGAAAGTTTACTCCCCCTTTAAGTGTAAAAATATTATAATCAACATTAGATGAATATCTTTCAAATTTAAATGCATAATTACCTACGCGCCTATATGCTGAGACAAACTCATTGCTGATAACCATTGTTGACGCATTTGAAACAACTTCGTTGGGAATCAACCTTGTGGCTCTGTCAATTATTTTCTGTCTATCATTTACATCAGTCATGAGTGCCCCCTTTAAGCATGCTTAAATAGTTCTCTTTTGAATCAGAATAAATCAGATCAAAAATACTTTTGATTTGTTGTAAGTTTTGACCACTTTTAAATTCAGGACGATAGAGAAGATACAAGAGAAACTTGTCTAATTTTGTGAACTGTATTTTTTCGTAAGAGGAGCATGCGAGAAAACTAAACGGCTGACTATCCAGATATCCCCAAAAACCAAACGCAGCGTAGAAATGTGTGGCCATGCAATATTTTGCATTTTCGTTGTTTGTATCTACTATTGTAAGAACAGTCGATATATCTTTTGTTCCAACATTGCTAATAGATATAGAATAACAACCATCTTCAATATTGTTTATGCTGTTGTATTTCATTCGTGAACGAGCTTCATCTACAATCCTTTGACTAAATTTTTGTTTCCATTCTTCTAAAGATTTAGTCACGTCATCAGAAAAAACCATAAGATATCTAGGAGGCCTCTCTGATTCTATCTCATAAGGAAAGAATATGTCCAGTTCTCTAATAGCTTCATGTGTTAACTGAGGTAGAAAATTTTGCGCCTCACCTACTGCCATAAATAGCATTTTTTTCTGCCATTTATGCAGTGATTTCCCCATAACAACCCAGTGACCATAATCAGCCAGCCCCACTTGTTTTGAAAAAGCGTGCCATACACACTCTTTCTCATTTATGCACTCATCTACACTTGTTGCTTTATAAGTCGACTGCTGCTTATATTCATGAGCTGGGCAAACAACCGTAATACCAAACACAATAAATAGGGCCGGAATAAAAAATATTAGAATAGTTGTTGCTTTTTTCTTGCTCACAGCTTTATACATACAACATTATTTCAAACCATCATAGCTTTTAAGACAACAGCTGCCTTTCCCTGCCAAGCATTTTGAGCTATTCTTGAAGGAATGTGGATGGTGATTTAACAAATCGTGACTCAACAGACTAATTAAGACAATGGGTTAAACAATATTTGAACTAGTTAGCTAGGACAGCCCCCTAAGCCTAATCGTTTTTACTAGACGTTTCTATTGGACAACTACATCCATCTCATCGAGAAATCTCTCAATCCGTAATTCTTTGCGTTTCATCATATATCTAATGCTTCTTTGCATGATATTATTCTACAACATTTCTATGGCTTTTGCAGAGAGTTCTATACAGAAAAACGCACGTCAAATTTACTAATAGCACACTCTCAGCCAGTTCTTTGCTCCAGCATCATCTTTCAAATAAGCTTGCCAGAACGCAAACACAGCATCGAGAATCAACGCCTCATGTTCATCGCGTTTAGGGTTAAGTGCTAGTTTCCCGCGTGTTCCATTATAAATCATGTGATCCCCGCCATCGAGCACCTGTAAATACTGTTCTGGATATCCCGCATTATCCAGCACAATCAAGCGGTGTTTATAATCTATATCCTTTTCCAAAGGCGAGTTATCTTCCGTCCCTGTCATATAAAGCATTGGAATACGGATTGAGCTATAAATCTCTTCCGGCGATGCATCGCTGATATGTGTAATAGGCACAGGACTATAAGCAATCCCGCAAGATAAACGCTCATCACGTAGATTAATCAATCTCTCATTTTCATCAGGAAATTTCATCCCGGCCATAACTTGCGTTGTTATGGCCCCAAAAGAATGTCCAGACATACCAATACGGCTTAAATCCATAAAACCGCCAATCTCCGGCTTTTCTTTTATCCAGCCTTGCAAACAATCAAGCACAAAAGGAACATCCATCATCCGCGCTAACGTCATTTCGCGTGTGATTTTTATCTGGCGTATAACATCCCAAGGATGTCCGCCCTTGCCTTCCCATAAAGAGCTATCTGTCCCTTTATGGGTTAAGTGCACAATCACATAACCCTGCCCTGCCAAAAAACGCGAGATAAAAGACGCACCATCGCGGCTCCCGCCAAGCCCGTGGCTCCAGAGAATCACTGGCATGCTTTTTAAATCATGTTCTACAGGGTAATAAATTTTATAGGGAACTTCACGATTATCCCGCTTCGTATCAATAAAAGCCCCACGCTCCAACAACACCCGATATGGCGATTCGCGCAAAGCTTCCTGAGGCATCCACCTTGACTGGCTCATCGCATTCTCTCCATTGCCTTAAATCTATAGGAAAAATCACTTATTTTTTGCGGAAACTATCCAAAGATATAACCTCTCCGGTTTTTCCTCCACCGGAACCATCCGGCCCATCACCA
>JAGLKS010000050.1 GCA_023140905.1 Alphaproteobacteria bacterium
TGAGGAAAAGACAGAAGAAGAATCGCTGTCAACTACTCCTACAACAGATCCTAAAGCTTCTAGCTCCACGCACCAATCAAGAGAACGGATTTTTGCATCCCCCTTGGCTAAACGTCTTGCAAAAGACGCTGGTATTGATCTAGTCAACATTAAAGGCTCAGGACCACATGGGCGCATTGTTAAAGCAGATGTTGAACAAGCTAAGGAGACTCCTCCGGCACCTGTGGCAACTGCGTCTCAATCTAACGCTGCTGTTTATGATGATCCAGATATAAAAACAAACATCTTTGGAATGGCTTATAAGGAAATTCCAAATAACAATATTCGCAAGATTGTTGCTAAACGCTTGACTGAATCCAAACAAGACGTTCCGCATTTTTATCTGACAGTTGATTGCACACTGGATATACTACTGGCATCCCGTAAGGAACTGAACGAGAAAGCGAACGGCGAATATAAAATCTCCGTGAATGACTTTATTATCAAAGCTGTGGCAATGGCACTTAAAGCTTATCCTGCGGCTAATGTTTCATGGACAGATGAAGCTGTTCACCAATATATGAAGGCCGATATTTCCGTAGCTGTTTCAACACCAAGTGGTTTGATTACACCTATCGTAAAAGCTGCTGAGGATAAAGGGCTGAAAGATATTTCAAATGAAATAAAATATCTGGCAGAGCGCGCACGTGACAATAAGCTTACACCAGAGGAATTCCAAGGCGGATCATTTACCGTATCCAATCTGGGTATGTTTGGTGTTAAAAACTTTGTGCCTATCATTAATACTCCGCAAGGCTGTATTCTGGCTATTGGAGCAGGGGAACAGCGCCCAATTGTAGATAATGGTGAAATCAAAATAAAAACTGTTATGAGCTGTACTCTTTCAGTTGACCATCGTTGCGTTGATGGCGCAGTAGGAGCTGAATTCCTGCGAATATTCAAACGCTATATAGAGAATCCTGTGTCTATGCTGATTTAAAAAATTCCGAATATTAAAGAAAGTAGATTAATAAATGAGTAACAAAAATTTTGATGTTGTTGTTATTGGTGGTGGCCCGGGTGGATATGTTGCAGCAATTCGTGCTGCACAGCTGGGGATGAATACAGCACTTGTTGAAGCCACACATCTGGGCGGGATTTGCCTTAACTGGGGATGTATTCCAACCAAAGCTTTGCTGCGCTCAAGTGAAATATATCACACTATGAGTAAGCTTGATGAGTTTGGCTTAGGTGCAAAAGATGTGAGCTTTGATATCAAGAAAATTGTCGAGCGTTCCCGCGGTATTTCTGCACAATTATCTGGCGGTATTCATCATTTGTTGAAGAAAAATAAAATTACCGTTTTAAATGGTTGGGGCAAACTGCAAGGCTCTGGAAAACTGACCGTTGAAAAAGATGGTAATGTTATTGAAACGTTGTCAGCAACACATATCATTCTTGCAACAGGTGCCAGGGCACGTGTTTTGCCGGGGTTTGAACCGGATGGCAAATTAGTGTGGACTTATAAAGAAGCTATGACACCGGAGAAAATGCCAAAATCTTTGTTGGTTGTTGGTTCCGGTGCTATCGGCATTGAATTTGCCGGCTTCTATAATGCTTTGGGCGCAGATGTCACAGTCGCTGAAGTTGTTGATCGTATTATGCCTGTGGAAGATGAAGAAATTTCTGCTCTGGCGAGAAAAGCTTTTGAAAAGCAAGGCATGAAGATTATGACAGAGGTCATGGTTAAAAAGCTTGAAAAGTCTAAAGATAATGTGAAAGCTACTATCGAAACACCAAAAGGTAAGCAAGAGCTTGTCGTTGATAATGTAATGATGGCCGTAGGTGTGGTTGCTAATACTGAAAATATTGGTCTTGAGAATACTGAAGTTAAGTTAGACCGCGGCCATATTGCTATCAATGAATGGATGGAAACAGACGAGAAGGGCGTTTACGCTATTGGTGATGTTACCGCTCCGCCATGGCTTGCGCATAAAGCTTCGCATGAAGGTATTATTTGTGTTGAGAAAATAGCAGGTCTAGAAGACGTACACCCAATGAATAAGCTTAATATTCCTGGCTGTACCTATTGTCATCCGCAAGTGGCATCTATTGGTTTGACGGAAAAAGCGGCGAAAGAGCAGGGCTATAAGATCAAGGTTGGTCGCTTCCCGTTCATGGGTAATGGTAAGGCGATTGCTTTGGGTGAGCCTGAAGGCTTGGTTAAGACTATCTTTGACGAGAATACCGGCGAGCTTGTTGGGGCTCATATGATCGGCGCAGAAGTTACCGAACTGATCCAAGGTTATGGTATCGGTAAGGCTCTGGAGACTACGGAAGTTGAGCTAATGCATACAATATTCCCGCACCCGACATTGTCAGAGATGATGCATGAAAGCGTGCTTGATGCGTATGGAAAAGCTGTTCATATGTAGCTGAAGTAAAAAATTGTCATACCCGCGCTCTGCGCAAGTAGAGTAAAACTGCGGGTATCCATATGTCAGCAGC
>JAGLKS010000051.1 GCA_023140905.1 Alphaproteobacteria bacterium
ACAGCTTTGTGGGACTTTATTCAAAAGAAGCGGCCAAATGACAGTTTTCTTGGAGAAGAATATAGCCCTCATGAAGGTCAGAGTGGTTTAACATGGGTGATTGATCCTGTTGATGGAACAAACAGTTTCATGGTTGGCCGCCCAACTTTTACTACTCTTATTGCTTTATGCGAAGATGGTATTCCGAAATTGGGGATTATCGATCAATCTATATTAAAAGAACGTTGGATTGGTGTGGATGGAAAACCAACGCTCTTTAATAAAAGGCCTGCTAAAACGCGGACATGTCCTGATTTCGATAATGCGGTGTTTGGAGCCACAACGCCAACAATGTTCACTAATCTGGCAGATTATGGCTGTGCTTATGAAATCTTTGAGACAACAGGCAATAAATTTGTCTGGGGGGGAGATGGATATATGTATGGCCTGTTAGCTAGTGGTCTGGTTGATGTTGTCTTTGAAGAAAACCTGAAACCACATGATTATTCCGCGCTTGTTCCTATTGTCAAAGGCGCTGGCGGACATATATCTGATTGGCGCGGTGACCCGCTAACATTGAACTCACCGGGTAAAGTTATTGCTGTGGGAGATCCAAAACTCTGGCCAATGGTAGAACGTATTATAAGGAAGTCACCATATTAGAAGAAGAACGCTCTAGCGGTTAGCCACCATATAAGATTGTGCGCCACTTTGACCGATAAAGGATGCATAGCGCGGAGATTGACCTTTAACCAGATGGGTTAAGCTAATGAGTTCTTCTCCGGCGCGTAAACGGTAAATCCAGTAATTTGACAAGACCTTTGCGACATAATCGCGTGTTTCTTCAATCGGCATTGTCTCAATGAATAATAACGGGTCAGAGAATGTAGAATCAGTTTTAGCAGATAAGGCTGATTTTTGTGCTATTTTGTTTGCTTCAAAGCGTTTGCGCCATTTCACCAGATTTCCCGGCCCTGCATTATAAGCAACCAGCAAAGAAATCATGTCCCCTTTTACAGCTTGGCCTTTTAGAAGATAGCTAAGATAATCCTGCCCAATCATCATATTAATTTCAGGGTCGTTTAAAGCCATTTTTCCAACGTTATAGCCATAACGGTTTTTCTGAGCCACATAGCGCGCAGTTCTTGGCATAATTTGCATCAGACCACGTGCTCCGCTATTGCTTTTTGCTTCGTGGTCAAACCGTGATTCCTGACGCATAACAGCATAAAGAAGAGACGGATCAAGACTAAAACCATTTTGTGGTTCCCATGGCACATCAGGATAAAGAGCTGAATCGTAATATTCCCCTTTACCGGATGGGATCATATTTCCCAAACGCAAAGCCAATCCCGGCAAACCAACATGCATCGCATAGCTTAGCGCGGCGCGGCGAAGATCGGGATGTTTATTATAATCGAGACGTAATAATTCCTCTTCTGCCAAGTCGTACTGATTTGCAGCAACAAGCAAGAAAGCACGGCGTCCAGACGATGTCATAGAGAGTGAGCTTTCATATGCGCTCGAAAATGCCGGATTTTTCCAGTTGAAATCGAAAGGTTTTCCTAGCATTTTTGTAGAGATTAAACCATAGAATGTCCGGGAATGCATAGAGGCTTTTTCCAGAGATACACGAACTTTGTCGTGGTTTCCGATGCGACTATATGAACGCGCTGCCCAATAATATCCTGCTGATGCCCGCCAGCCTGAAGCATAAGAAGATCCACCAACTTTTTCAAAATAAGGGGCTGCTGAAGCAAAATCCTGTTTTTCCCATAAAGACAAACCAACAATCCATGCCGCTAAAGGAACATAGCTCCCAGAACGTGTATTTGCTTCTTTAGCCAATGCAAGGGCTTGGGCGTTTTGCCCGCGATATAAAAATCCAGCCGCTATCTCCGCCTTGATATAATCTATTTCTACCTTATCCATATAAGCTAAGGCACTTTTAGCAGAATCCAAAGAAACTAGATATTCAAGAGCGTCCTGACTTTTTCCACGGCGCACTAATTTATATATTTTGCGCGTTAATGCGCGTGCTTGCTTCGCCTGATCGGCGGTACGGCGAATCTTTGAAACATATGTTCTCGGATAATAAATTTTAGGCTCCTTAATTTGCGCAAGAAGATGCCCTCTTCCCGGATTATTAATAGCATCCGGACGCCCGTTACGCTTTGCGTTTGCCAGTTTATATATATTATAAGCATTCGGATAATCAGAATAACTTGCCAGCCATGCTTTTAATTCATCAAAATTACTGACATAGGAAGGGTGCATATAACGTTGATAATAAACGTGTCCCATCAAACGTTTATCTTTAATTTTCTGTAGCAGTTTATCAACCTGATCCCAATGCCCATGACGCTGAGCATTAAATATTTGCGCATAAAGCTTTGATTGGTGTGCTGAAAGTGGTTTATTGATGTTTGAATTAGTCTCAATAACGGCACGTCCATCTTTGATAACATCACCAGCAGCAGGTTCATATAATTTTATCGTGGATAAAAGATCCGTAAGCTTCATATATTCAGCTGGCTGGAATATCTTTCTTTTATGTGCAGATTGTGATTCTTGTCCGAAAGATGGCTTCATAGCCGGAACAGGAACACCATTGCACGCACGCGCACCTAAATGCACTATATCAGCAGGAGCACTTAGTTCTAGAGACTTCAAAGGCTTCATAGCTGGAACAGGCGCAAAGACTGCAGCTTGTACCGGCAACAATATAACGCCTACAAAGGCCAAGCCCACGCATAAGCGCCAGCCGTATATTCCAAATTGTTTTATATTCATTATGGGCACCTAAATACAGAAATTTTGGTACCTTGTCCAGCTTTTTATTGATTATGAAAAATAGCATGTGGCGTTTGCTTGATTGTTTCTTGTATTATATGTAATAAAATATGGCATTAATACCTATCATTCCAAAAGGTTAGCCCGTCGATAGCTTTCAAACATTAGCATATCTGCCCATACGAGTTTTTTCTGTGCGGGCGTGCGTAACAAATATGATGGGTGATATGTCGCAATTGTCGGAATAGCCGCAGATAGCCCCCTTAATTCACGTGTTTGGGGAACATAATCGTGCCAGGAATTTCGCAAACGAGAAATGCTTTGCTCTTGCCCAAGAAGGGCTTTAGCTGCCACACCGCCGCAGAGAATAAGAACTTCGGGGTTTACAAGCTGAATATGACGCTCAATAAAAGGCAGACTAAC
>JAGLKS010000052.1 GCA_023140905.1 Alphaproteobacteria bacterium
TGCATAGCCACTCTGCCACCGCGCCACAGCTGAAAACTCGCATACACTAGTCGATTTTACCTTATTAAGTCAACTACCAACTTACACAACAACACCGTAGTCTCTAAAAAGCTCTGGCTTTGAAGAAAGAATTTAGATAATAGTTAAGATATCCTGCGGTAATTTTTTACTCGATTAGACTTCTTTTACTACCTTTATTAGTACCGAAACAGCGATTATGTGTCCGATGACAGATTATACAAAAGCCAGAGATTATATGATTAAAGGTCAGCTTCTTCCATGCGGTGTTGCTAATCGTGCTGTTATTAACAGCTTTTCTAATTTACCGCGTGAAATGTTTGTCCCTGAAAAAATTCAACAAATTGCATATACGGATAAAAATATTTCATTGGGACAAGGACGTTATCTGCTCTCTCCGTTAATGCATGCGCGCTTACTGCAAGAAGCATCACCCCGTATCGATGATGTTGTGCTGGATGTTGGGAGTGCTAGCGGTTATGGTTCAGCTATTCTTTCTCCGCTTGTAACTATGATTATCGCTTTAGAAAATAATAAGCGTCAAATGGATAAAGCCTCCCGTTTATGGAAGAAGCTTGAATTGTGTAACATTGCATTAATTGAAAATCTGGATATTACGAAAGGATATGCTAAGCAAGCACCATATAGTCTGATTATTATTGGTGCCGGTGTTGCTGCTGTGCCGGAGTGTTTGCTCGATCAATTAGCGCCGGAGGGGCGTTTAGTTTGCTTTATACGTGAAAAAAATGCGCATATGGGGTATGGCGCATTATACTACAGGGCTAAGAACGGTAGCGTATCTTCTAAGCGATTGTTTGATGCTGCAATTCCATATTTGGAAGAGTTTTATCCAGAATCAGTCTTTAATTTCTAGTTTTCGAAAAAGTTATTTTGTGTTACGTACGTCCCAATCTATGTATGGTGTGGTGCATAAACTTGTGATAAAATGTGGACAGCCGTGAATATCTTTTGCATCAATGCTTTGACAAGAAGCTCGCAATAGACCACACTAAATACGAAGTGATTCCTAAACTTATTCAAGTAAATACTCCGCACATGTCAGAAGAAGTAAAAACAGAAGAAGAACCGTCTATCGAAGAAATTCTTGATTCCATCCGTCAGATAATATCTGAAGATGAGGAGGAAGAAGAAGGAATCGAAGAGCCAGTTTCTGCAGAAGCGGAAGCTGAGAAGGGGCCTGAACCAATTCCAGAACCGCCCCCCGAGGCTGAACCGGAAGATGAGCCTTTAGATCAATCTGCGATAGATGATATGGATTTTGATGCACCTGTTGGCGAAGAGGTTGCAAAAGAAGAGCCTGAGGATATTCCTGAACCTCCTGAGCCTGAAGATGTGTTGGAGCTAACCGAGCTTGTTAATGCCGAGGAAAATAATCTGGGGATAGAAATGATTGAAAGTGATGAGGTTGCAGAACCTGAGCCTGAGCCAATTCCAGAACCTGAGCCTGAGCCAATTCCAGAACCTGAGCCTGAGCCAATTCCAGAACCTGAGCCTGAGCCAATTCCAGAACCTGAACCAATTCCTGAACCAATTCCTGAGCCAGTTGTGGAACCGGAATCTGCCGTAGATACTGACGATGCGTTGCTTACAGACAATGCTGAAGAAGCTGCTATTTCTGCAATATCTAATTTGGTACGTAAAACAGCCGTTGGAAACAACTCTATTACATTAGAGGATATTGTACGCGCCGAGCTTAAGCCATTGTTACGAGCTTGGCTGGACAAACATTTGCCAACAGTTATAGAACGTTTGGTACAAGAAGAACTGGAACGTGTCTCTAAACGTGTGCTCGACGAATAATTAAACACACTCTTAATTTTTCATTTTTGTCTTTTGCTGTCAGAACCCTTGCGTTTGGCTAGAAAAACCGTATGATTTCCTCCTCGCAATTATATATTATATCGCGCATGGATAAAACTTAATTAGTACGGATGGCAAAACGATATGCTTGATAAAACATTTGACCCTGAATCAATTGAACAGAAACATTATAAGGATTGGGAAGAGGCAGGCGTGTTTGCTTGCGATCCCCAAAGTGAAAAACAACCTTATACGATTATGATGCCCCCGCCTAATGTCACAGGGTCTTTACACATAGGGCATGCGCTCAACCACACATTACAGGATATTCTTATTCGTTATCACCGCATGAAAGGCCGTGACGCGCTTTGGCAGCCGGGTACTGACCATGCCAGTATTGCTGTGCATATGGTGCTGGAAAAGCAATTTCATGAACAAGGCATTACACGCTTTGACTTGGGGCGTGAGAAATTCATGGAAAAAGCATGGGAATGGAAGGAATATTCCGGTAACACAATTACATCTCAGCTTCGCCGCCTTGGTACGACTCCAGATTGGGAGCGGGAGGCTTTTACGATGGATGAAGGTTTATCCCGCGCTGTGCTTAAATCTTTTATTGAGCTTTATAAGGGCGGAATGATTTATCAAGCTGAACGCCTAGTAAACTGGGACTCAGAACGACAAACTGTAATTTCTGATCTTGAGGTAATTCATAAGGAAGTTAACGGTAAGCTCTATCATGTTCAATATCCGCTGGAAGATGGTGGATATATTGCCATAGCTACCACACGTCCTGAAACTATCCTTGCCGATGGTGCTATTGCTGTGCACCCCGATGATGAGAAATATACTCATCTGGTGGGGAAAAAGGCTATAGTACCGATCTGCAATCGCATTATCCCGATTATTGCTGATGAGTATGTGAAGTCTGAATTTGGATCGGGCGCAGTTAAAATCACCGCTGCCCACGATTATAACGACTTCGAAGTCTATGAACGCCATAAAGGTAAAATCGATATCCCGCTTATCAACCTTATGAATCCTGATGGGACAATGAATGAGAACTGTCCGTCCGATTATGTAGGCCTTGATCGGTTTGAAGCCCGCAAGAAAATTATAGCGGATCTCGACGATCTTGGTTATCTGGAAAAAATTGAAGATCGCAAACATCAGGTTCCATATGGCGAACGTTCCGATGTTGTTATTGAACCTTTCCTGACTAAACAATGGTTTGTTGACACCCCGACTTTAGCAAAAGAAGCCTCCAAGGCTGTGCGTGATGGCCGTACACGATTTATTCCACAGCAATATGAGAACATGTATTTTGCATGGGTAGATCACCAATTACCTTGGTGTATTTCCCGTCAGCTTTGGTGGGGGCATCAAATTCCAGCGTGGTATGATAAAGACGGTAATGTCTATGTTGCCGAGAATGAAGAAGACGCTCAAGCACAAGCTGGAGAAGGAATTAAGATAACACGTGATGAAGATGTGCTTGATACATGGTTCTCTTCGGCATTGTGGCCATTTTCTACAATTGGTTGGCCGGATAAGACTATTGAGCTGGAACGTTATTTCCCCGGTGATGTGCTAGTTACAGGTTTTGACATTATCACATTTTGGGTATCGCGCATGATGATGTTTTCGCTTTACCTGATGGATGATGTTCCTTTTAAAGATATTTATATCCATGCTCTTGTGCGTGATGCTAAGGGACAGAAAATGTCTAAATCAAAAGGGAATGTGATGGACCCGATTGATTTGATAGAAAAATACGGTACAGATGCGGTGCGTTTTACGTTATGTGCAATGGCTGCGCAAGGTCGTGATATTCGTCTATCTGAAGAACGTCTTGATGGCTATCGTCATTTTGCTACCAAGCTTTGGAATGCAACACGTTATTGTGAAATGAATAATTGTTTAACTAAGCAAGCTTTAGATGAAAGTTTCGATCCTGCTCGTGTTACTTATGCACCTAATAAATGGATTGTGCATGAAGTTAAGCGTGTAGCTGAAGAGATAGACCACACACTTGAGACTTACCGCTTTAACGAATCTGCTAATGTTATTTATGGGTTTGTCTGGGGAACATTCTGTGACTGGTATCTGGAAATTTGTAAACCTGTATTGCAAACAAATAGGACACAAACTGATGAAGCGCGCAAAACAACCGGTTGGGCTTTGAAGCAAATTCTAACCATGCTTAATCCGTTTATGCCTTTTATCACTGAAGAGCTTTATGCCGCGTTCTTTAAGAAAAATGAGAGTGACCGTCTTATTACAAGTGCATGGCCGTCTTATCCTGACTCACATATATGTGATACGGCAAAAGAAGAACTCAATTGGCTGCAAGATATGATCGGTGAAATTCGCTCTTTGCGAGCTGATATGAATGTTCCCGCTGGTGCTCAAATTGATGTGTTTGTCAAAGATGCAAGTGATATAACACAGGAACGTATAAAGCTTTACAATGAAGTTTTGTGTAAAATGGCCCGCTTGGAAAATGTTGGTTGTACTGATGATATACCAACAGGAGCTGTGCAAACAATTATTGGTGAAGCTACGATCATTCTTCCTATTGCTGATTTTATTGATTTATCGGCTGAACAAACACGTTTAGCTAAAGTAATTGGCAAGCTGGATACTGATGTTAAGAAAATTGATGCCAAGCTGAATAATGAAAAGTTTATCCAAAATGCTCCTGAAGAGATCATTGCGGAACAAAAATCCCGTAAGGAAGAAGCTCTGACTAAGCGTGAGAAATTAGCTAATGCATTAAAACAGCTGGAATCTGTGGAATAGCCTAGCTAGTTCTTTATAATCAGACTCAGGTGTTTTGTGTAAAATCGTCTGTGGTTACTTATCTGATGTATCACCAAGACCAAAACTTCCATAACGGCTTTGGAATTTATCAAGTTGACCTTTTTCAACAACACGGCCAGTACCGCCTTGCCATGCTGGATGAGTTAGTGGATCTACGTCCAAGCGAATGACATCACCTTCTTTGCCACGTGTAGAACGTGTCTTATATTCTGTACCGTCTGTCATCACAACGGTGATTTCATGATAATCAGGATGTATATCGGCTTTCATAACTTTTATCTTTCATATATTCACTCTTGAATTAAGCGGAGTTTTAGCGTTACTTAGCGCTAAATGCAAGTATTTTTT
>JAGLKS010000053.1 GCA_023140905.1 Alphaproteobacteria bacterium
TACTCGTTAATAGAATTGCAGAAGAAAACCACCGCAAAATTAATAATGGTAAGAAACAAGGACCTCTATATGGTCAATTTGATAGGTTCTTAATTCGTTTAGAAAGTAAGCTCAATGATATTCGTTATGATTTTCTTCTAAAACCACAAGTCCGTAATTCTTCAAAGACCCTTGAAAGCTTGCTGAGAGATTTTGTCGGTCTTGGCGAACCAAAAGCTCCAATAACAATTATTGATCTTAGTTCCGTTCCTTTTGACGTTCGACCAACCGTAGCTGCTCAGATTGGTCGTCTAGCTTTTGAATTCAATTATTGGAATCCAAAGTATAAAGAATTCCCGTTGCTTCTGGTCTGTGAAGAAGCTCACGCATATATTCCGCGGGACTCTTCTTCCCGATATGCCGGAGCCAGAAAATCAATGGAACGTATTGCCAAAGAAGGTAGAAAATATGGTGTGGGACTTGGCGTTATTAGCCAACGGCCACATGAACTTTCTGAGACTGTTTTAGCACAGTGCGGTACATTTTTATGTTTAAGAATTACCAACCCAGCTGATCAAAGCTACGTTAAAAATTTGGTTCCAGAAGCAGAGCGTGATTTGGTCGATACTCTATCAGGTCTAGGACGTGGTGAATGTATGGCGTTGGGAGAAGCTGTCCCTTTACCCACAAGAGTACAATTTTATATGCCCAATCCTGAACCTAACAGTGCCGACGTTGATTTTTATGATAAATGGACTAACGGACCAGAAGACCTTAATGTTGAAGAGATTGTAGACAAATGGCGGCGTCAGGAACGTTCTGAATAAGGATTAATGAATTTATATATTTAATTTACGGTCAGGGTAAATTTAGAGTAATACGATTCTCTTGCCTTTCTATTCAGACTCTATTACTAGTCGTGATTAAACAACGAGATGTTTACGGCATCCAATCCGCGCAGGGTTGGTCGTTATCCAAGGGGCAAAATCCTTGGTGCGCATTCAATCGGCATACGGTTGACCCATGTTTTTTAAGAGCACGGACAGGCTCTTGAATGGTGATGCAACAGCCAGATGTTTGCGAGTGGTGAAACAGCGATACGTTTTGATGGCGCAGGAGGTTGGGCACATTGTGCCCCGAAGCGCCATATGGCTAGAGGGATGAAACGGGAGAGCGCAGCGTCTCCTTTTCCAAGTTGGTGTGTAGTACACACACAGCTTGCGGTCTGTCTTAAGCCCTAAAAACGCCATTTAAAACCAAAAGCGGAACTAAATTGAAAGGGTGGTCAGATCAGAGAGAGTTCGAACCCGAAATATCTTGGACAATGAACTTTTTACATCCTGTCAGATATCCTCCTTACTGAGAATGTTGAAACAAAAAAATGGCTCCAGCATCGCCAGAGCCATAGATTTTAAAAATATTGAATGATCAATAATCTTCAGCCAGCATAATCGTAAGAACACGGGTTGTACAAGTTACATCAGCCGGATTATTACTTCCGTATTTCATATCTTGATCGTAATAGTCGATCTTCCAGAAAATTTTCTGACCGTTATAATCGAAAGCACCAAAAGCATTTTCGCCATGCGGATCATTGTCTTCAGTGAAATCATCATAATCACGTACCTTTGCCGCAATGATAATCTGGTCTTCTGGTGAAAGTCTCATAACGCCACACGTCATATAAATTTGGCAAGGGACTTTGGGCTTGCCGAAGATGGGCATCATTACATATTGGCGACAAGCATCGTTTAGAGCCGCAATTTTAAGAGTTTCAGAATTATGATCGAGTAAATAAGTCATGGTTTTCTCCATTGGTTTAAAATGTTGCAAGATAAGAAAAAGCCCGCCTAAACGGTGGTGGGCATGTTTTCTTTTTCAG
>JAGLKS010000054.1 GCA_023140905.1 Alphaproteobacteria bacterium
AACAGGATCAAAAAGATCGTTGATGATCTCAGAAATTATGCTAAAAAGGATGAAGGATTTTTAACTGATGATGTAGATATAAACCTTGTTATCAATAATGCATTCAGGCTGGTTGAGAGTCAGACCCGCAGAATGGCCCATGTGAAATTGCAGCTTGCTGACAAATTACCTGTTTTCAAAGGGAATTTCCAGAAACTGGAACAGGTTATAGTAAATATGATCCTGAATGCGGCTCAGTCAATAAACGGGCAAAAGGGAAAAGTAGTAATAACTTCCTCCGGTTCGGATGGTGGTGAATATGTGGAGGTTAAAATTTCCGATAACGGGAATGCAATTCCTCATGAAGTATTAGATAATATTTTTGATCCGTTCTTTACAACCAAAGGGCAGGGGAAAGGCTCTGGACTTGGCTTATCGGTTGTTTACGGTCTGGTTAACGAGCTTGGAGGACATTTGGATGTCGAAACCAAACTTGATAAAGGAACGACTATGTCTGTATATCTGCCGCGTTACGTAGGAGTAAAACCTAAAAAAGAGATTTTAGGGGATATAGATCAGCCGGAAACAATACGGCTTGATGGATATACAATATTAGTTGCAGAAGACGAACCTGATTTATGTGAGGTCGTTGTGAGTATGCTTGAGGATTTAGGATTGAAGGTTCTTTCAGCGCCTAATGGAACTGATGCTCTGGTTTGTCAGGATGATTATGATGGCAAGATTGATGTTTTGCTCACTGATGTACTTATGCCGGAAGTGAATGGTGTAAAACTGGCAGAATTACTAATGTCTCTACGTCCTGATACTAAGGTTATTTTTATGAGCGGTTTTCCGGCACGTGGGGATATGGCTCCGGTCGAGTTACCTAAAGACGCGGTGTTTATTGCTAAACCGATGATCTATGAAAAGCTGGCTCAAATGTTGTGCCATACGCTCTCTGATGAGAAGCATAGTACAGAAGGAGTGATCAATGATGTAGTTGATATGGCTAGATGGAAGCATTCTGATAAAATTATGGGAGGAGATGCGTGATGTCGCAAGGACAAGAGATTAAGAACATAGAAGATCTAAAGATTTTGGTTGTAGACGATCAACCGGAAGCACGTGCCATGCTTAAAGATATGATCGTTGGGATGGGGGTAACACAAATATTTGAATCAAAAGACGGGCGGCAAGCCCTGGAATTTATTGATGCGGCTTTTGATTTCGTTGATATTATTGTGTGTGACTGGAATATGCCTAGCATGAACGGCGTAGAGCTTTTGCGGCAAATTCGTTCGGTTGATCCTGAGATGCCTTTTTTGATGGTTACAGGGAGAACTGATATTGATTCAGTAGTTGAAGCTAAAAGCTCCGGTGTGACAGCTTATATCCGTAAACCGTTTTCTCCTGCACAGTTTGAAGCAAAACTCCGTATTGTTTCAAAAAAAGTTAGATGAAAACAAATGGATATATAGGACGTTAGCACCCAAGGAGGGCCAAGCATCCATGGCACAAGCGCGAAGCCTGCCTGTTTATTGGCACAGCACTTACCTACGCTACGGAGCGTTTAAATATAATGTTTCCCATCCAAAAAACAAAAATTGGTATAAACTCACTATATTTTCTTTTATGCTTCCTTTTCCATACTTTTATTTGTAAACTAATAAATAGTAATGGGCGCCCATAATAGCGCTTACAAGTCTTTGTTGTCAGGGCCATGATCCCTTA
>JAGLKS010000055.1 GCA_023140905.1 Alphaproteobacteria bacterium
ATGTCACACCGCTTTCCTTGGGCATATTCACACCACCCATCCATGGGCATATTCACACCACCCATCCATGGGCAAAAAAAAAGAACGCCGATACCGGCGTTCTTTCCTTCAGGAGTCTAAAAATCTATTGCACTAACTACGACAGGGTGTTCCTGTGAAAGTTCAAAATATTATTATTTTTTAGAAATAACTCTGATAAACAAATTCAGACCTTCTCCAAAGTAACAAAACGGCAAGAATACTTATTCTTATCATCAGCTTGCCGAGTCACACTATCAATCTCGACCCACTCTTTTTCATCGTAGTCGGGAAACCATGCATCTCCTTCAAACACTGCATCAACAAAAGTAAAATACATGCGATTAATCTGTGGCAATAACATCTCATATATACTGCTGCCACCAATAACCATAACTTCATCCGCATCTGAAACAACTGCCAGAGCATCTTCAAAAGCGGTAACACAAATAACCCCTTCAAACTGGATTTCTGCATTTCGGCTTAATACGATATTCGTTCTGCCCGGCAATGGCTTGCCAATCGATTCAAACGTTTTTCGACCCATGATAATGGGTTTACCCATGGTGACTGATTTAAAATGGGCGAAGTCTGCAGGCAGATGCCAGGGCAACTGGTTATTATTACCGATAAGGTTGTTGCGATCCATTGCTGCAATAATAGAAATAATCATTTTTTACCTAACCGAAAACGGAGACAAGCTAGCCTCTGGCTCCTTAGAATGAGCTAATATTTATACGGAAAATGGATACTTTATTGGCTCGTGATGTTGATAATTAGAAACTTCAAAATCATCTGTTGTGACCCAAGTTTCGATATCTTCTAATGTTTTAATATCTGGGTTTATATGTAACTGAGGCGATGGAAATGGTTCTCTCTTTAATTGAACATCACGCATTAATTCCAACTGATCTTCATATATGTGCGCATTGACAAGTTTATGATACGCCTTGCCGGCTGTATGACCTGTTATACGCGCGACTAATGCCAATAGCACAAAAACCTGGCACTGATTAAAATTAATACCTAGCGGAACATCGGCGCTGCGCTGTATACTATTTAAATAAAGTTTACCACCCAACAAAGAAAAATGATGCGTATGCATACATGGACGCAAACAGCCCAAGTGAAACTCACCCGGGTTGTAAAAAGTCATGATTTCTCCCCGGTTATCCAAACCACGCTTTAAATCATCAACAATATTTTTTAACTGATCAAGAGTACTTCCGTCAGGACGCATCCAGGACCTTCCCTGAACACCATAAACTCGACCCATATCATCTTCGCCTTTACGATGCGGGTTATTTAGCCAATCTGAATTTTCGTTCGCATTTGCATTCCAGGTATTACAACCTATCGCTCGAAATTGAGCGGCACTACTGTAACCACGTATATAACCTATAAGTTCTGCTATTGCCGCTCTCCAAAAACTTTTTCGTGTAGTAATCATTGGAAATCGATTATTCTCCACGTCATATTCCAAGTCAGCATTTATAACGGTCAAACATCGCTTTCCTGTTCTCTCATTATGAACCCATTCACCTTCGTCAACTATTCGCTGACATAAGTCTAAATACTGTTTCATGAATGACTCTTATCGACGTAGTAACTGTTAGGGCGATTATTCTTTATAGCAATATAATAAGTAACCATGCCGAATATAATCATAGGCAAGGACAAAATCTGCCCCATTGTTAACCAGTCAAATGCAATAAACCCTAAGTGTGAATCTGGAATTCTGTAAAATTCTGTAACAAAACGGAAGCTACCATAGCAGAACATAAATACTGCCGATATTGCGATGTGCGGTCTTGGTTTTGATGAATACC
>JAGLKS010000056.1 GCA_023140905.1 Alphaproteobacteria bacterium
TCGCAGTGGTCTATATCGGTTTTGTAGCGTTGGCACAGCAGGATATGAAAAAGCTGATTGCCTATTCATCAATAGCGCATATGGGTTTCGTGACATTGGGGCTGTTCTCTTTTAATGCGTATGGCATAGAAGGAGCAGTCTTCCAAATGATAAGCCACGGACTTATATCTGCGGGTTTGTTTCTATGTATCGGTATGCTTTACAACCGTTTGCATACGCGTGAGATTAAACGCTTTGGCGGTATTATCAACAATATGCCTAATTTCGCCGTAGTCTTTATGATCTTTACACTCGGAGCAATCAGCTTGCCCGGAACAAGTGGTTTTGTCGGTGAATTTCTCTCAATATTAGGAGCTTATAAAATCAGCACGTGCATGGGCATATTTGCAGCAAGTGGCATGGTTTTAGGCGCAACATATATGCTTATTTTGTATCGCCGCGTGTTTCTAGGACCGCAAGACAATATAGATACACGAGTACTGGAAGATATTAACATCAGGGAAAAATTAATCTTACTTCCTGTTATTGCTTTGATTTTGTATTTGGGAATTTACCCTAACGTGATTTTAGACAAGATTTCCGCACCTGCTATAAACATAGCCAAGCTATATTCTGAACCAATAGCAGAAGCTGAACTTACACCTTACCCCCGCATTAACAATATAGGAGGTGAGGAGAAATGACAATTCTATCTAACATTACACTAATAATACCGGAACTATACCTTGTTATTATGGCAATAGGGGTGCTCGTTGTCGGGATTATTCAAGGGAATAAAGCTACGAGTAATTTATGCCTGACAGCCC
Source organism: Alphaproteobacteria bacterium (assembly GCA_023140905.1). Taxonomy (GTDB): domain Bacteria; phylum Pseudomonadota; class Alphaproteobacteria; order Micavibrionales; family Micavibrionaceae; genus UBA1672. The sequence goes on from JAGLKS010000056.1 coordinate 807, forward strand.
TTATAAGCTATGCTGTTGCTATTGTTCTGTTGCTTCATACGAACTGGAATACAGCTTATATCCTTAACAACATGCTTGTTATTGATGAATTCTCAGGCGTTATCAAGCTTATCATATTACTGGGAATGATTGTCACCACCGCTTTATCCACTCAATATTTACATCAAGAGCGCATTGCTCATTATGAATATCCGGTTCTTATGATGCTTGCCGGAGTTGGCATGATGTTTATGGTGTCATCTAACAACTTACTTGCCCTTTACATGAGCATGGAATTGCAATCCTTGAGCCTGTATATTCTTACAGCATTCCGCCGCAATTCTGCACGCTCAGGAGAAGCCGCCACAAAATACTTCATCCTAGGTGCATTATCATCTGGAATTATGCTGTTCGGGATTTCTTTAATTTATGGTTTCTCTGGAAGTCTGGATTTCACATTGATTGCCCAAGCCGTCAGTAAAACAGGGCCTATCCCCCCAAGCTTTACTATTGGTATGGTCTTCATAATTGCAGCGCTGGCATTTAAAATATCAGCCGCACCATTTCACATGTGGACACCTGACGTATACCAAGGCGCGCCTACAAGTGTGACAGCTTTCTTTTCTATTGTTCCCAAAATTGCAGCACTGGCATTATTGATGCGCGTCATTTACGGGCCTTTTTCTATGGCTCAAGAACAATGGGAACAGATCTTATATTTTGTTTCGCTTGCATCCTTGCTGATTGGTGCTTTTGGTGGATTAGCCCAAAATAATATAAAACGTTTAATGGCTTATAGTGCGATCAGCCATATGGGCTATATGCTGATTGGACTGGTTGTAGGTTCTGAAACCGGTATAGCTGCTGTGATTTTATATCTTCTAATCTACATGGTTATAACAGCAGGAATATTTGCTGTGATTTTATGTATGCGCAAAAACGGAATGGCCACATATTCTATTGATGCTCTCTCAGGCTTATCCGTAACTAATCCAATGCTGGCTTATGCTATGGCAGTGCTTATGTTTGCTATAAGCGGGATACCGCCTTTTGCTGGCTTCTTTGGTAAATTCTTTATTTTCAACGCAGCTATTGCACAAGGCTATTATGTCTTGGCACTATCGGGAGTTATCGCAAGCGTCGTTGCAGCGTATTATTACCTACGCATTATTAAAGTGATGTTTTTTGATAAACCAATAGATCCTCTTGATAATAATATAGGGATTGAAAGACGCGTGATTTTGCTAGGCTCATTGGTTTTTGTTACCGGTTTTATTATTATTCCGGCACATATAATAACTTTTGCGAATGGCGCAGCCTCTTCTTTATTCTAACGTATTGATATTATGACGATAAATCACACTCCATTTATTCCTTGGTCCATTGTAACTCATGAGACTCTTCCGAGCACACAAGATAAAATCAAAGAAATGATTACATCAGGTAACGCTAAAGAAGGGCTTTTGATTCACGCTCTTAAACAAACAAATGGGCATGGCCGTCATGGCCGCAAATGGGAAGAAGGTAGCGGGAATTTGTATTTCTCATTCTTACTCCAGCCCGATATCAAATTAGCGCAAAGTGTAACATTATCTTTAGTCACCGGTATAGCGCTAACCCGCACAATCAAAGACATTCTAAAGATTAAGAACAACGACGATATTATTCTAAAATGGCCGAATGATATTATGCTCAATAAAGGTAAATGCGCTGGTATTTTAGTAGAAAACGCCTCTGTCCCTGCATCTGATATCCATACAAACAGACAAAATATTATCATCGGAATAGGGGTTAATATTACAACAAGCCCTATGGATGGAGCTATAAGTTTGTCTGAATATAAGAAAAATACCACGGTTACAGCTGAAAATTTCTTAAATCACTTTACCAGACATTTCGAAGACATATACAAGCTTTGGCTGGAGAAAGGATTCCATGCTTTCAGAGCTGAATTCATAGACCTGACTTATGAGAAAAACACACCAATGCGTGTCAAACTCCCGCAAAATACAATTGAAGGCTCTTTTCAGGACGTGGATGAGTGGGGAAATCTGTTAATTCTGTGTAAAGATAGCCAAAAACTTCAAAAAATCACCGTAGGAGATGTATTTTTAGTATGATGTCTGTGTATTTGGGAGAATCATATTATCTGCACTCGCATTAAATTTTCAAAATTATAGACAATATTTAAAGACAATATTATGTTACTAGCCATTGATGTTGGAAATACAAACACTGTTTTTGCTCTGTTTGACAAGCAAAATGATGAAGAATTAATTCATTCATGGCGGTGTAAAACAGAATCTGCGCGCTCTGGCGATGAATATGCCGTATTCCTTAACCAGCTATTTTTGCTTGAAGATATTTCATGGGAAGACATTCATGACGTTATTATTAGCTCGGTTGTTCCTGACACTAATTTTAACTTAGTGCGCTTTTGTGAAAAATACTTATCCATGCGGCCTTTATGTGTCGATGTGCAATGCGCTGGTGTTAAACTTAATCTGGATCAACCTGATGAAATCGGAGCGGACAGGCTTGTTAATGCCAGTGCTGTGATTGCGTGTTATTCATTACCTGCCATTGTTATTGATTTTGGAACAGCCACTACTTTTGATGTTGTTGATAGAAATGGAGTATATCAAGGTGGCGTTATTGCTCCGGGTATTCAGCTTTCTATTGATGCCCTAACCAGTCATGCGGCCAAACTTCCACAAATCGTTATCAAAAAGCCTAAAAATATAATAGGGAAGAACACAGCTTCAGCTATGCGCTCAGGTATGTATTGGGGGTATATCGGTTTAATTGAAAAAATTATCGATAATATCAGTGAGGATCTTCTGGATAATGGAGAAACACAGAAACCGTATATCATCGCGACTGGAGGGCTTGCCCCTCTTTATGCCAAAGATACAAAACTCATTGATGTTGTTGATAACAACCTTATATTTAAAGGCTTGCTCGAGATTAATAAAAAGCATAAGAATACAAAAAAATAATGACGCTGTTGCTTTTGATTTAATTCCAAGGAGAGTTATGCCTGAAATTTTTGACCCGGATAAACTTTATTTTGTTCCTCTTGGCGGGAGTGAAGAATTTGGTGCGAACCTCAATCTTTACGTTTGTAACGGGGAATTTCTTGCTGTTGATTGCGGGATTTGTTTTGCGAATGAACATTATCCCGGAATTGATCTGCTTTTGCCTGACCCGTGGTTGCTGGAAGAGAATAAAGATAAGCTCAAAGGACTGGTTATTACTCATGCGCATGAAGATCATATGGGCGCAGTTGCTTATTTGTGGGATCGTTTCAAATGCCCAATATATACGACACGTTTTACAGCAACTATATTAAAAGGAAAACTAGAGCAACAAGGCGTTGAAGATGTTCCTATTCACATTATAGAACCAAACGAGGAATTTGATCTTGGCTGCTTTTCTTTGAATTTTGTTTCAGTAGCACACTCTGTGCCAGAAAGTTTCTCCGTGTTTATAAAAACACCCCATGGAAATATATTCCATAGTGGAGACTGGAATCTCGATCAGCACTCCCCAACAGGACATAAAGCCGAGGAGAATATCTTTCGTACGATTGGTGAGAAAGGTATTCTGGCTTATATTGGTGATTCAACGAATGCGGAATGCGATGGATATGCAGGCTCTGAGGCTGATGTTGCAAAGGGGCTAATAGAAGAATTTAAGAATTGTAACGGAAAAATCGCTATTACTATTTTCTCTTCGAATATAAGCCGTGTCATTAGCATTGCCCGCGCCGCGCAAGACGTTGGTCGAAGCGTTGCGCTTATCGGACGTTCTTTACATAAAATGGTCGGGTGTGCTTATGAATGCGGCATGATGGATAATGTCCCTGACTTTCTTGATGAAGATGAAATTGTTCACGTCCCGGATGAAAATCTAGTTTTGATTGTAACAGGGTCACAAGGGGAACACCGGGCAGCTCTGGCTAAGATTTCACGCGGAGAATTCCGTAACGTTTCTTTGGGCAAGGGCGATACTGCTATTTTCTCAGCGCGTGCTATTCCCGGCAATGAGTGCACGATTAACGCTGTTAAGAATAATTTAAGCGCGGCAGGTGTACGTATTGTAACACCTAAAGATACGCATAATATTATTCACGTCTCCGGCCACCCTTACAGGGAAGAAATAAAACAGATGCTACAATGGCTTAAGCCCTCTTGCATTATTCCAGTTCACGGCGAACATGTGCAACTTAATGCACAAGCTGAATTAGCCAGAAGCTATCAAAGCGGCCATGTTTTAGTTCCCAATAACGGATCAGTGATCCGACTTGCGCCTGATAAACCTGAAATTGTCAATCACGTGGAAACCGCTCTACTAGCCGTTGATAAAGCCCGCATCATCCCTGCAACGGATCAATCCATTACAGCGCGGCGCAAATTGCAATATTCAGGAACGGTTCATGCTTCTGTTGTTATGGATCAGGATTTCAACCTTTTAGGGCCAATAAAAATAACTACAGTCGGTTTAAACTGCACTCTTGGTAAGGAATGCCTTGTAGAAAAGCTTCGGGAAACCGCACAAGAAATTATCGCCTTACTGAAATCAGACATAGACAATCTGGATCAGGATGAAGAGCAAATCGCAGAGACTTTGCGCATTGCTCTACGACGCCGTGTCAGCCAAATTCTTGGGCTACATCCAAAGACAACCGTGCACGTGACATGCATAGATCTTTAGGAACAATAAAAAAGCAATCGAATCAAGAAGAACAGCATAGACATGAAAGTACTAATCCCGTACTCTCTAGCAATAAAATTAATATCTTGACTTAAGGCTTAAGAGTGGAAAAATATGATCTCTTCAAAGTCTTATGAGCATGTTTTGGAGCAAATAAGATAATGGGTAAAAGAGCAAAAACCGCCATCACACCTACTCGTGAGGAAAATTTTTCTGAGTGGTATCAGCAAGTTATCAAAGCAGCTGATATGGCCGAAAATGCTCCTGTACGTGGCTGTATGATTATCAAGCCATATGGTTATGCTTTATGGGAAAACATGCAGCGCATATTTGACGGTATGATTAAAGACGCTGGTGTGGAAAATGCTTATTTCCCGCTTTTAATTCCGTTAAGTTTTATGAACCGCGAGGCCGAACATGTTGAAGGTTTTG
>JAGLKS010000057.1 GCA_023140905.1 Alphaproteobacteria bacterium
AGAATATGCCAAGCGCATGACACAGCGCTTGAAAGGTCATATTGAGGCATTCAAAGCACAAGCGAATAAGGCTTTTCAGCCGCTTTTGCGCCGGAAAGAAGTTTTGCGTAATTACCACCGCAAAATCCGTGAGGCTCTGAAAGCCAGACAGGGAAAACGTTGGCAGATAGAAGCACAGAAACGGCAAAGCCGAATGCCGCGCGGCTTACACAAAATTTGGTCATGGATGACGGGGCAGCATAGAAAGCTCTGCAAACAAAACGAACAGGAAATCAAAGTTTGCAGGTTGCGCGATGGTAAAGAAAAACAGGAAATCATCAAGTGCCAGCTTAAAGAACGTCGGAATTTACAACGGGATATTAACCAATTCAAATCTCGTACCGATCAAGACTGGATCAGTCTGAAACAAGACATTGCTCATTACATCGAAATGGGCAGCAATCCTCCACCCCTCCAAAAGCAAGAACAACACTGGCAATGGGATCATTCCGAGCCGGAGATGTGATTTTTTAAAATTAAGGTTGTTCACCCCTGTTGATTAAACTGAGGCGAGCTTTTGGATAAAGCATTTGGAAGCTGTAAAAAAGGGATGGATAGAAGTTGTGGTAAACAAAACCTTTGCACTCAGAAATCCTCGGATTAATGCCCCAAAGATAGAGCAGATGTGCAAAACCGCTACAAAAGGAAACCTCTCAGAGGTGGCAAAAATCCTTTTAGAGGTCTCTGAATGTGTAAATGTTAATCTGCCTGACAGTACAAAAAGATTACTTAAAAACTTTGGTTATCTAAACGTCTGCTTTTGGCCGTTTACAGCCTATCCATATAATTCTGAATCCTGCTTATAACCTCTTTAAATTCAGGCTGTTCCTCATAATAAAGTGTATGCGTTTTCTGATATGCTCGTTCATATTCCTGATACGTGGTAGTATCACTCAGCAAAAACGCTTCATTCTCTGCAATAATAAGATTATCGCCTGACCGGAAACGTTTTTCTTTATGCACCCGATACTCTACCGACCCGATAAAATCCTTCACATCCGGCACTGCCAGTAAACAATAAACATCGTAATAATGCCGCATAAAATTCACCGGAAATGACCCGCTTTCCTGCTGTTGACGATATTTAGTAGATATGGTTTGTAACTTTTCGACCAATGTATAACCGGGGTGATAGCACAAAACGTCTTTAGCTTGGTTGTCTATGATATCTACTTTATCAACAGCATAATCATAAGCCCATGAGCTAATATTCTTATTTTCATTAGGCGTAATATCATCAAATCCGACTTCAAGCAAAAGACCCTCTTTCAAACCACTCAACGATCCGGATGTACTTTTATAATGCAGACGAATGCCGCCACTGCGATATTTGCTATCATCAAAAGATTCATCACGGCAAATTTTTTCAATACCATCAATGGCAATGATATCAGCTAACCAGTCATAAAAACCTTTGCGGCTTTCACAGTGAACAGGCTTATTTTGATTACGGCCTGTTTTAACATCCATATCATTTGGTGGTTTAATGCGAATATCAATATCTTCCGAAAAACGGTGAATAATACCGTAACCTTTGGAAAGGGATGTACCGCCCTTTAACTCAAATCGCAACCCCATGTCCTGCAACCCGTAAAGGCAATGCATGATCCAATAATCTTTTTCAACCAATGCCGGATCAATAGAATGATCCTGCCCAACAATACGGATCAGTTCAAAAAAATCAGAATGATTGTGTAAAAAATTATGCGGCATGGCGTAATGTATCGTTTTCTAGTACTTTGGCAAAGAACTTTCTTGTCCCTACATTGCCGTAATGACAAACGGTTTTCACCAAAACGTTTCTAGACATAGAACGAGCCTTTGTTTTCACCCGTTTCAGAACGTTTTCAGCATTTTCGGCTAGATGTTCCAGATTATTAACCAGATCGACCAATAAGAATTCTTCGCTCAAAGATTTCGGGACATGCGGTTTCATCCGAAAATCAAAGACACGTCCGCCCAATTCATAGCGACCATGGCGCTTGTGATTGTAGACAACGGTTTCATTGTAAAGCTGGGTTGTTCCGACCCCAAGCGTATTATAAGCATTAGGAGAAGTTAGCAAAAAACGGTTGTCCTTTAAAAAAGCTGTGACCAGAGCTTCATCATCTGCTGGAGCGTTTCCAAAAACCGTTTTTTTGGGGTAGTGATATAGTCCACCTGAAAGCTTGACCAATGTTCCATCTTCCTGCAATTGCTTAAGGTGACGGTCTACAGCATTAGACCACAATTCTAAATCGCTGCGTCGATATACACTTCCACGCCGCAAATGTTTTTTAAGTTCGT
>JAGLKS010000058.1 GCA_023140905.1 Alphaproteobacteria bacterium
AAAGAGTATGATCCGTAAAAATGATGCGCGGCTTTATGTGTCTACAGGTGACGATGGTGTAACGCTTACTGTGAGCATGGATAACAATTATGTTAAGGACGTGCGAGATCAGGTTATATCGCAGGTGATTGAAGTTGTTCGTCGACGGATTGATGAAATGGGAACAACGGAGCCGGTTATTCAGCGTCAGGGTGATAATCGTGTTGTGATACAAGTGCCGGGTGCGAGTTCGGATCAAGTGCGTAACCTTGTCGGGCGGACAGCTAAGCTGGGATTTCATTTGGTTGCGAGTAATGGGCGCAAGAGCTTCCGTGATGTGAGCTTGCCTTATGCTGATGAGCCGGGGCGTGAGCTTGTGATAAAGAAGACTGCAATTATTTCCGGGGATATGCTGGATAATGCGCAACCGTCTTTTAATCAGTCAGGGCAGCCTGTCGTGAGTTTTCGCCTTAATTCAGTGGGGGCACGTAAGTTTTGTGACATAACACGCAAGAATGTAGGGCAGCCTTTTGCTATTGTGCTGGATAATGAAATTATTAGTGCTCCACGGATTAATGAAGAAATTTGCGGTGGTCAAGGACAAATATCCGGTGGCTTTGATGTGAAAGAGGCTAAGGAGTTAGCTTTATTGCTTCGCGCCGGGGCGTTGCCTGCGGATCTGGAAGTTGTTGAAGAACGTACTGTGGGGCCATCTTTGGGCGCAGATTCAGTTGAGGCCGGAAAGATTGCCAGTTTAATTGGAATGGCGTTTGTTCTGCTCTTTATGTTATTGAGTTACGGATTTTTTGGCCTTTTGGCTAATACGGCATTGTTGGTGAATGTCGGTTTGATTATGGCGCTGCTTTCCAGTTTGCAGGCAACGCTGACATTGCCGGGAATTGCAGGAATTGTGCTAACTGTAGGGATGGCTGTGGATGCTAATGTTTTGATTTTTGAGCGGATACGTGAGGAGATTGCCGGTGGGCGTTCGCCATTATCGGCTGTGGATGCAGGGTATTCGCGTGCTATGTCAACAATTGTGGACTCAAATTTGACAACGTTGATTGCTGCGGCAATTTTATTCTCGGTTGGAACCGGCCCGATAAAAGGATTTGCTGTGACATTGGCTATCGGGATTATGACGTCTATGTTCTCAGCGATTATGGTTACACGTATGCTGATTGTCTTGTGGATGAGGTATGCAAAACCTAAGGAACTGCCAATCTGACTATACAGTTTGACTTAGGACATAGAATAAAAATGCGAGTAAGAAGTAAGAATATATTGAGAGACAAATAATTATGGTATTACGTGGAATTAGATTTATCCCTGCCGAGCGCAACATAAATTTTATAGGCATGCGTTGGGTTGCGTTTGTTTTTTCAAGTTTATTGATGGCAGCATCAATTTTCATGTTGGTGGGAAAAGGTTTGAATATGGGGGTTGATTTCACCGGCGGAACTGTAATTGAAATTCGTACGCCTGTGATCCCTAACTTGGAAGAAATGCGCGTTCAACTTAACGGTCTTGGTCTTGGCTCGGTTTCCATTCAGGAATTTGGTAAACCTGATGATTTGTTAATCCGTATGTCAGAGCAGATTGCACCGGAAGGATGGGTGTCTACTGATGGTAAAGGATATAACAGTTTTTCGATTGTTACAGTGCAAAGCAAGATCAATGAGATTTTTAAAGATGGCGAAGTCGATTATCGTCGCATTGAATTTGTTGGGCCACAAGTTGGAAGTGAGTTGAAACTAAAGGGGCTGTACGCGGTTCTGTTCTCATTGATTGGGATCATGACTTATATCTGGTTTAGATTTGAGTGGCAGTTTGGTGTGGCTGCTATTGTTGCTTTGGCACATGACGCTCTAGCGACGCTGGGGCTATTTGCTTTAACTCAGATGGAATTTAATTTGTCCACTGTGGCTGCAATATTGATGATTGCAGGGTATTCGATTAACGATACAGTTGTTGTATTTGACCGTATTCGTGAAGATTTACGCAAGTATAAAAAGAAGCCTTTGTCTGAAGTATTTAATATGTCAATTAATCAGACCTTATATCGAACATTAATGACATCTATGACAACGTTGTTGGCGTTAATTTCCCTTTATGTTTTCGGCGGAGAAGTTATTCGTGGCTTTGTTGATGCGTTAATATTTGGAATTTTAGTCGGGACATATTCTTCAATCTTTGTTGCATCTCCAGTGTTGTTGACGATGAATCTCAATCGTGGTGCTGTGCGCGAAGAAGTCTCGGCGAAAAGTTAATGGAAAATGGGCGTTGATTGCGCGGCCTCTTTTATCTGCGCATAAAACTTCAGGTGTAAGCTCGTAGTAGTTCATCCTGCTGCTTTTTTGTATAATTCTGCGACATAATCCCAGTTTACGAGGTTATCTATAAAAGCTTCCATATATTTGGCGCGGGCATTGCGATAGTCGATGTAATAGCTATGTTCCCAAATATCACAGCCTAGAAGTGTTATCTGGTTGTGGATGAGAGGATTTTCTCCATTTGGTGTTTTGGTAATAGCGAGCTTGCCTTCTTTGTCCATAATTAGCCAACACCAGCCTGAGCCAAATTGTCCAAGACCGGCGGTTATAAATGCATCGCGAAATGCCTCGGCTGAGCCAAAATTGTCCTTAACGGCTTTTTCAAGGTTTCCGGGCATGGCTCCGCCGCCAGCGGGTTTTATACATTTCCAGAATTGGCTGTGATTCCAGTGTTGTCCAGCATTGTTGAACAAAGCTTGGTGTCCATCTTCATAGGCATTTACTATGATATCTTCGAGTGTTTCTCCCAGATGAGGAAGGTTTTCAAAGAGTTTGTTTCCGGCTGTTACATAGGCATTATGGTGTTTGTCATGGTGATATTCCAGTGTTTCAGCTGACATATAGGGATCAAGAGCATCATAAGCATAAGGTAGTTCGGGAAGTTCGAGAGGCATTTTCATCTCCTGTTCTTTTGGTTTTTATAGTGGTTTATTTTAGGTGAAACTACTATACTGCGTAGTTCCCAACATAAATTTATACACTGGACACGATATTAAAAAATGGAAGAAAAAGACAGTAAACTTTCCACAAAAGATAAACCCAAATTAACCGGAAAAGAGCTTCGGGATCGTTCTTGGTACATGATCCTTCAGACTTATCTTGATTTTGCGCCTAAATATATTGGTTCGAAAAACATATCTAATGGCAAAAAGGACCCTGTCGATGGGGTGATTTATACTGCTGCGGGGTATTACAGGCTAGCCGAATACTGTAACCGTGAAGATGAACAAGATTCTCTTAACGGAAAACGTCTTTTGCTTCATTCTTTCAGTCGGCGTCAACTTACAGGCGTTAAAAAAGACGGGCAGGTTGTTCCTTGTGAAGACGAAGAAAAAGGGCGTGATCTTTATGGTGTTAGTGCCCGGGAAAGTAATGTTCGTGGTAATGTTTTTCGTGAGGATATGCACCGTAATATACTGCTCATGGAAAAGTATTTTAAAAAGGATCTGAATTTACATTTTGACGAATGGGAAGTCCCTATTTCAAAGAACGGTTCTGACGGCGAAAAAGAGACACGGCGTGTTGTTAAATTTGCTAATGGCCAAGTCGCCATTGGCCTGTTTGAAATGGAAGATCATACATGGAAATGCCGCATTTATAGTAATTTACATAGAGAAGGGGATATCAGAAGCCAGTTTGCTGATATTGATTCCAGACCTCCCGGTATTTTGGGGAAGCTCTTTTCCACAAGTAAAGAAATTAAAGATTTTGATAATTACGATGAAGCTTTCGATTATGTTTGCCGTTATTGGAATATTGCTGCACGCAAACTTTTTAGTGGTAATACTAAGCTTATCGATACAGAAGGTCTTAAAGGACTAAGCTTGTTAAAAGCTAAACTTGCTGACTCTGTGTTGAGTTTTTTTGAAGAAAAGAAACATAGAAAGTTAGGCAATGCCTTATTTTGCGGGGTAGGCTTTGCGATAGTTAGTACATTTCTTTCCGGCGCTGCTTTATTAGGAGGAGGTCTAGTTTTAGGTACTATTATAGCGACACTGTACAGCGAAACCACCGAAGCCGTTTTTTCTTATATAACGGCTCCTTGGTTTAAGCTTTGGGATTCAGCAGAACTTAAAAAGCAGGAAGCCTCAAGACCCTACGATGAAAAAGACCTGATTAGTGAATATCTAGTTCCTGATGAAAATAATAAACGCAGGATGTGTAAAAAACTGGATCCAAAAATCGTGCAACATCTGCATTTTCTTGATCAAGAAGAAGCAGATATGAATTACGATGATGGACCTTTGTCTTCACCAGATAGTCCTTTAGAAAATTTTGAGCGTTTATTGACAGCGCCTTTTCATATTTTTGGCGCTGTGTTTGACACAAGGTATGTTGAAGACGGCATCTTAGTTGCACGTTACCCTAACGGGTTGATTTCTATCATGCAAATAGACAAAGAAAAACGAGCTGTGCGTGATTATTTAATGTACAGGAAAAGTTTCGATGAATTCAAAGATAAGAATGCAAAAAGGGCTATAAATGCAAATCTGAATAATTTGCCCGGTAAGGGTTCGGTCCATAAATTCACCCATGAAAAAGGCAAGGATCTTCGGTATGTATCCATGGACGAAAAGAAGTTTTTAGGTGATCTTATGACCAGAATCGGCGAAGATAAAGTGGAAGATTTCCCGGCTTTAGGGATGAATCTGGCCGAGTTGTTCCAAACTAAATCAGACGGTGGTATCCAGCCAAAAGAGGTGCCCGGTATACCGGTGGGAGATTTATTTAAGGATGCTGCAGCAATAACCCAGCCATATGCTCTTACTGAGGATCACTGTCAAGTTACATTACAGTGCGAATAGGTCTGAGGTGGATAATTAAAGGTCGCTAATTGATTTTTAATAATTTCTGTGTATTATGGGAATGTTAGGGCATTTTTTTTCATGTCACTGACACTTTGCGTGTGTAAAACTATCGCAAAGCTCTTAGCAGTTTTGTTAAGGATTAATGCACAAACTGAAGGGTAAAGGATCTTATCATGGTTGATTCAATCGGAACATCTGCAAGTCAGATTTTATTAGCTCTTACGGGAGCAAAAGACACTGGTTCTGCTCAGTCAAAACAGGGGCGTACGATGCTTAATGATGCGTCATCTCCTGACACTGTTGACGAAGTATCAATTTCCAATGAAGCGATGGATATTGGTCGCGTCATGGAAATCGTTCAAGAAGCTAAAGAACATGTTAAAAACGAGCCTCAATTGACGTTGTCAAATGATATTGAGCGTTTAAATATGCTTGTTTAAATTCTGTTGCTTCAAAAAACGGGGATATAGTAAGTTTAGTATCCACTTCTCTCGCTTAGGGTGTTTGTGTTCTTACTTATATTCTACTTTTAGAATTTCGTAATCACGTGTTCCCTTTGGCGTGAGCACTGCGACGCTGTCACCTTCTTCTTTACCGATAAGAGCGCGTGCAACCGGAGCACTCATAGATAATTTACCATTTTCCATGTCTGATTCGTAATCACCAACGATCTGGTAAGTTTCTTCTTCATCTGTTTCTTCATCAACGATTGTTATTGTTGCCCCAAAACGTACAGTATTACCGCTGAGCGTTGTAGGATCAATCACTTGGGCGCGGCTTGTGACGGATTCAAGCTCTTGAATACGGCCTTCGATAAAGCTTTGTTGCTCACGTGCTGCATGATATTCGGCATTTTCTGAAAGGTCGCCGTGCTCGCGCGCTTCAGCAATTGCCTGAATCACATTCGGGCGCTCAACGGTTTTGAGTTGTTTAAGTTCTTCTACTAGCCTTTCATAACCAGTTTTTGTAACAGGAACTTTATCCATTGTTTTGTCCTTTTAAAATAAATGTTACAGCATTGTCAGCACTACAAAAGAAGACCCGCCCATTGTACACAAGGCGGGACCTAACTTTTAATCTATCATATAAGTAACGCTACTGTAATCTTGTAAAAGCGTCAAGCTTTTCTCGTGTGATTATGCAGGCTTGTTTTTGTCGCCACTATTTTTATCATCGGGAAAATAGCTTTGCAATGAGGCAACACATAAGTCCTGATCTTTGAGCGACTCTATTGCTTTTACAGCAGCAGTAGCGGCAGTGATTAAGGTATAATACGGGATTTTATGCATTAGGGCCATGCGTCTTATGGAAGATGAATCTGACACAGCTTGAGCGCTTTTTGTTGTCGTATTAATAACCAGATCAATTTCACCATTGATAATAGCATCGATAACGTGAGGTTGACCTTGCATCACTTTGTTGATGGGTTTGGCTTCGATATTGTTTTCATTAAGATAGGAGCATGTGCCTCCTGTGGCTACGATCTTAAAGCCAACTTCTAATAGATCCTTGGCAATAGGAATGACGGCTTCTTTATCAGCGTTTTTAACTGATATGAAAACGGTTCCTTCTGTTGGAAGTTCAAAGCCTGCACCCAGTTGAGATTTTGCAATGGCTTGAGCTAGATGTTTGTCTATTCCCATTACCTCGCCGGTAGATTTCATTTCAGGTCCGAGTAGCGGGTCAACACCTGGGAAGCGGTTGAATGGGAAGACGGGTGCTTTAACGGCGTAATGGTTTTTGCTCATACCTACAGTGATATCTTTGAAATTATCCAAAGGCTCTCCCATCATAATGCGTGCAGCCAGTTTTGCTACTGGCACACCGGTTGCTTTTGCTACGAATGGAACTGTACGGGATGCACGTGGGTTAACTTCTATGATATATATCAGGTCTTCTCCGGTTTCTTTATCTTTCTTGATAGCAAATTGCACATTCATCAAGCCGTTGACGTGCAAGGCTTTTGCAAGTTTGATGGTTTGTTTATGAATTTCTGCCACTGTTTCTTCGGATAATGAGTGAGGAGGTAGGACACAGCCAGAGTCACCTGAGTGGATACCTGCTTCTTCGATATGTTCCATAATGCCTGAGACATAGACGTCGTTCCCGTCACATAGCGCATCTACATCCAGTTCGATTGCGTTTTTGAGGTAGTAATCCAGCAAGACAGGGTTGTCACCTGACAAGCGCACAGCTGTATTGATATAGCGTTCCAGCTCTGCCATGTTATGCACGATTTCCATAGCTTGACCGCCAAGCACATATGAAGGGCGGATAACAATTGGAAAGCCGATACTTTCAGCTATGTTCATGGCTTCTTCCTTAGAGCGCGCAAGACCGTTTTTAGGCTGGAGTAGATCAAGGTCGATGATAAGTTGTTGGAAACGTTCACGGTCTTCTGCCAGATCAATGCGATCCGGTGTGGTACCAATAATAGGCACGCCTGCAGCTTCCAGATCCCGCGCCAGTTTCAATGGCGTCTGCCCACCGTACTGAACAATCACACCTTTGGGCTTTTCTTTGTCCATGACTTCAAGCACGTCTTCCAACGTTAATGGCTCAAAATATAAACGATCTGAGGTATCGTAATCGGTTGAAACGGTTTCAGGATTACAATTAATCATGATGGTTTCATAACCATCTTCACGCATCGACATCACTGCGTGAACACAGCAGTAATCAAACT